>NZ_JAZEYD010000013.1:0-153409 GCF_037027805.1 Acinetobacter sp. 161(2023)
CACACTAAAGTTCAGGCCTTTGTCTGCCGTCGCTTGGGCTGCCGCTGCATTAGTCACGGCTGTACTTGCAGTATTCTGGGCAGTCGTTACATTCTGATTGGTGGCATTTAACTGGCTACCGTTCACTGCATCGGTTGAGGTAGAAGAAATGGTACCTGCCGCAACATTGATGATTTTATTTCCACCATTATCTAGCCCAGTATTTGTTAATTTTACTGGACCATTCGCTCCACCATTAACTGTAACACCTGTACTATTCAGTACCGTATTACCAGTTGTTACGCTATTTAATGAAATATCATCAGCTAAATCAAAAGTAACATCAGTATTGCTATTTAATTCGTCCGCTACTTTGGCAACAGTATTTTTACCATTGATAAAGCTAACTTTATCAGTGGTGCTATCACCAATAGTCGCCTTATTTACTGTTCCTTGACGTACCGTAAATGTATTTGCGTTTACGGTATAAGTCGTTATACCGTTACTATCAGTTCCCTGAGCAACTGTCGTACCTGCTCCAGCTAAAACTTTAGAAGTTGCTTTCTTTAACTGTGCGACATTGGCTGCATCTGTATCATTCGTTCCAGCTGCAACGCTAGTAATTTGACGAGTTCGTGTAGTTCCATTACCAACTGAAACAGCAGCATCTGTAGCCTTCCAAGTACTATTCGTATTTGTTGTACTCGTTTCAGTTAAAGGGTCATATCCGAGTGAACCTGAAGCTCGATCAGCAACCGAACCACTACCTAAGGCAACAGAGTTATTTTGTAAGTTTGCTTGCGCTCCAGCACCAATTGCTACAGATGTTTGAGAGGAAGCAGCGCTATTTGAACCAATAGAAACGCTTTGGTCTGCAGCCGTAGCAACCGAACCAACCGCTACTGCCAAATTTGATGCAGTTGATTGCGTACCTACAACCACTGCATTTGTACCAGTCGCTGCAGTGTTAGTACCTATTGATATCGAGTTTGCCCCAGATGCACTAGCACCTTTTTGAGTTGCTGTTGCGCCTGATTGTACATAAGCAGTACTTTTTAAGTCTTTTCCTGCACCAATTGCAATTGAATCGCCACCTGTAGCAGCAGAATTAATACCTACAGCAACATCACCTGTTTTACCTGTATAAGCCAATGCACCAATAGATAAACTACCTTGCCCCTCTGCATCTGCTTTTGTACCTACTGCCACCGAAGCTAGTGCCCCAGCCGTCGCTACAGGACCTAAAGCTGTCCCCAAATCATTAGCAGTTGACTTTGACCCTACTGCAACCGCAGATTCACCTGTTTGTACACTGGTATAACGATTTCCTACTGCCGATGCACCACCATTTGTTTGTTCAAAGTTGACTAAGTAATCACCTGTCAAATTTTTATATGCAGTTGCTGTAGCAGTATTGTTATATACAGCATTATCTCCAGCAGCTGGCGTATAGTTAAAAGCTGGAGCATTGGTGCTAGCGACCTTGTCCATATCATCAGCACCAATAGCGACAGATGAGTTACCTTTAGCTATAGTCTGACCACCTAATGCAACAGCTTGAGCTCCACTTGCCGTTGCTTGAGCTCCAATAGCGATAGACTCATTATAAGTTCCCGTCGCATTTGCTGGATTTACTGTAGAAGCTTGGCTTCCTATTGCAATATCTCTATCTGAATCTGTTACAGCACCACACCCAAACGCTAGTGAGCGGTCTCCCCCTGCATAAGCTTGGCCAGTAGTCGTTCCTGGTGTTGTTCCAGTACATGCTGACATTGCTGTTGAGTTAACAGTACCATTTGGCCCAAGAGCACCGCCATTAACTCCAACTGCACCAAAAGTGATAGAAGGAACGAGTATAGTTAGTATGCCCCACGTAAGTGGTTTAATTCGAAAAAGGAGTGGTGATGAGAGAGATGAGGGATCGATAATTAAATTATTGCTTGAAACTTCAGTTGAAGGCAACAAAGCATCATCTGTTCTTTGGCTATGAGTTTTTGCATGGCCCTTTGCAATTTCAGAAACGGCAACCCAGATTCCTAATGAAGCATTCCAAATTACTTTATATATCTTATTCATACACTCACTCGAATTTTACACAAAATAGACAATGCTTACCTTGAGTTACATAAAGTTTCAAAAAACCAAAGGTATGGCAATTTTCGCGGAATATATCAGAGGAAAAATGAGATGTAAATCACAAAAAATATTGTAATGTGATGAAAAATAATAAAAATAACAATATATGATCAAATAAATACAAAAAATATATTATGATTTTTTACTATAGATATAACTATGCAAGTAAAGTACGGCTTTATTGCATTAAAAAGATAATAAAAACAAAATATTAAATTTAAATTTATACTTAAAAACTATCATTTTATTTTATTAAAAATAAGTTTAATTATTTTTTATAAACAATCTTTTTAAAAAGTCTTATTGTTTAGGAATATTTATTAGAACATCAAAGCTAGGATCACATTAGGTGCTTTTCTGACATCCCATTAATTTTATTATTTTAAAAGATAATATTTATATGAAAATTAAAATCATTCTTTGCTTTTCAGTCACCTAAAACGAAAAAAGTAACCACCCTCAGGATGATTACTTTTTTCGCGCAGACCGTTTTACCAAGTAATATTAACACGTCTATTTGGTGCTAAACATTGAATAAGTTGTGAACTATTGTTACCGCTACACTGCTTATATAAGTCAGTCTGGCTATTTGCCTGTATTTGGATTCGACTTGCTTCAATGCCTTGTTGTACCAATAATTTGGCAACTGTGTTGGCACGTTGTGAAGACAATTGCTGGTTATAGCTAAATTTACCTAATGGATCTGTGAAGCCTGCAACAATAATAGGATTCGTTGTTTGGCTTTTCTTGATCTGCTCGGCAATTTTAGTAACGCTATCATGTCCTTGTTCAATTGCTTTAGCATCAAACTGATCAAAAGCAAATAATACACTGGCCGTACGTTCACCTATCAGGTTGCTATGCGTTGGCGCTTGATTATTTTCTCCCCAAGCAACCAAACCTTCACATGCCTCACCTTTCCAAGATAAACGTTCTGCTAAATAGTGTTTATCAAAATCAACCCGCAACTGACAACGTTGGTACTGATTTGTGTTAGGAATACGAACATCCAATACATAGTTCCAAACTTTTACTGCAAAGAGCCCTTCACTAAATTGTGGATTACCCAATAAAGCTCGAATTTGATCTTTATTCAGTCCTGCATCTAAACGGGCAACATCTTGGTATTCATAGCGGTTTACTTGTTTCAAGTAACTTTTTTCAATCGCTGGAAAATGAATTTCCTGTGGCTGAGCTGATTCATTTGCATAAGTTGTCACCGCGAAACCAGCAAAAGCTGCTACGACTAAGCTCTGGATTGTTTTGTTCATCTCTATAATCTCTTTAATCTGTCGAGCAAGGAGAGCATTGCTACTCTCCTAACCAGTTTCTTAGTTAATAACACCACTAATACCAATACGAACGCTTGGCTCACCTTGAGAAGCAGCTGCCACACCACCTGTGATTGACCAACGGCCATTGTCAGAGGTTTTACGTAAGGTCACACCAACTGCGTTTTCACCACCATGATATGCAGCACCCACAGCATAGGTGTATTTACCTGCTACAAATGGCGCATTTTCTAAGGCCATCGCAGCGGCAATACCCGCATTGGCTTTTTTCTCAACGTCATCAATGCGTTTATTGGTGTCATAGAACACTTGTTGTAACTGATCACCCAGATTGGTAATTTTGTTGCCCAATTCTTGGTTCGATTGATTTAAGGTACCAATGGCATCATTAATATTGTCTTTGCCCGTTCCACCAATATCTTTAGTCGTGATTGAACCATCACTATTTACTGATGTATTTCCACCAATACTGTTTTTAATACTGTCTGAAATATTGTGAATCTGACCACCATTTACGGCTTGGTTCGAACCAGCCTTAATCTCTCCATCTTTAACACCTTGGACAACACGATCACCGTCTTTACCAGCCATATTTACGCTAGTACCACCCGTGTCTTTACCAACCGTGATTTCACCATTTGGTTTTTGCTGTTGAACTAAACCAGTTTTACCATTAGAAATGTTGTCGATATTGTTCTGAATATTCTTAATATCATTCGAGTTCTTATCGACTTGATTCTGAACATTCCATAATTGGCCGCCATTTACGGCGTCTTTAGAGTCTAAAGCAACTTTACCATCAGCCACATTTTTCAGATTAGTACCCTTATCTCCACCACCTAAAGTGACTGAGTTCTTGTCAACATTGCCATTTTTATCTTTGTCATACTGCACAGCATGATCAGAAAGCTTGCCAATATCTTTACCAATTTGATCTTTAACATCATTAATTTGCTTGTCTAACTGACCTTTGTTCACTGCATCTTTTGCATTGACACCATCTGCAACATTGGTAACTTTTTTACCGCCAGCATCAATACCATTAATTGTGACACTTGGGCCTTCTTTAATGATAAGACCTTGCTGATTTAAGACATGACCACCGACATTTACACTGTCGAACTTCACATCTTTTAGCATCTCGATTTTGATGCCATCTTCTGTGGTACGGGTAAGGATGTTCTCACCACTGGTTTTATCTTCAGCAGTTTTTGCATCAGCACCACCCATAATATTGATAGTGTCACCAAGCTTACGGTGGACAGCTTTACCCTGAGTTGCTTTCTGGTCATTCGCACCAAAATTCAGCCCTTTTTGGGTCAGATCATTTACACCATTTGTGACTTTGTCATCTACAGACTTGATTGCATCATTGATGTTGTTTTTACCTGTTCCACCAATGTTATTGGTGGTCAAACTACCGTCTGGGTTTACAACTGTATTGCCACCAATACTGTTTTTAATACTCGTCGAAATGTTATGAACCTGACCGCCATTTACAGCATCTTTTGAGTTTTGTGCAATCACACCATTCGCGACATCAGTAATTTTCTTACCGCCAGCATTAATGCCATCTTTAGTCATGCTTGGACCATCTTTAATAGTCAAACCATTATGATTAAGTACGCTATCGCCCGCAGTTACGCTGTCTAATGTCAGATCTTTTTTGGTTGATACTTCGTAGTTAGTACTGCCATCTTTATTGACAGTTTCTTTTACTACAATGTTGTCACCTTCAGTTACGGTAGTTTTTGCTTTAGTTGCAGTATTTTTTACTTCACTAATTGCATCATTAATGTTGTTTTTACCCGTTCCACCAATGTTATTCGTGGTCAGGCTTCCATCTGGATTTACAACTGTATTTCCACCAATACTGTTTTTAATACTGTTTGAAATATTATGAATCTGACTGCCATTTACAGCTTCTTTTGAAGTTGATGAAATGTTGCCTGCTTTCACATTATCTAAAATTGTGCCGTCTTTGCCTTTTAAGGTGACTTTATCTTTCGTTTTAGCATCATCGTATTTCACCGCAGCATCATCAGTTGCATTTTGCTTGGCAGCAAGATCATCTAACTGACCTTTATTTACTGCATCTTTAGCATTTACACCATCTGCAACATTTGTAATTTGTTTACCGCCGGCATTAATACCATCTTTAGTAATGCTTGGACCTTCTTTAATAGTCAAACCGTTATTGTTCAAAGTGGTGTTGCCAGTAGTCACACTGTCAAACTTCGAATCTTTCAACAGTTCAATCTGGATACCATCTTGAGTGGTACGGGTAATAACATTTTCACCACTGGTCTTGTCTGTTGGAGTTGAAACAGCTGCACCACCAACAATGTTGAGCTTCTCACCCAATTTACGATGTACATCTGCACCGCTGTTGCCAGCAAAGTTCAAGCCTTTGTTTTCAAGCTCGGTCTTGTTACTGTCAATTTTGCTATTCAGTTCAGTTTTCGTATTACCAATCGTATTGTTTAACTCAGTCTTGGTATCGTTAATCTGAGTCGTTAACTGATCTTTAGTCGTGTCTAGCTTGGTGTTGGTATCAGTGATTTTGCCATTTAAGTTATCTTTTACTTTGGTTAGCTGATCAACATTCACTGCATCTTTAGCATTTACACCATCAGCCACATTGGTAATTTGTTTACCACCTGCATTAATACCGTCTTTTGTGATACTTGGACCATCTTTAATAGTCAAACCATTATTGTTCAAAGTGGTATTGCCAGTAGTCACACTGTCAAACTTCGAATCTTTCAACAGTTCAATCTGGATGCCATCTTGAGTAGTACGAGTAATGACATTTTCACCACTTGTTTTTGAAGCTGGAGTTGAAGCAGCTGCACCACCTACAATATTAAACTTCTCGCCAAGTTTACGATGTACGTCTGCACCACTGTTGCCAGCAAAGTTCAAGCCTTTGTTTTCAACATCATTAACACTGTTTGTGACTTTGTCATCTACAGACTTGATTGCGTCATTAATGTTGTTTTTACCCGTTCCACCAATGTTATTCGTGGTCAGGCTTCCATCTGGATTTACAACTGTATTACCGCCAATACTGTTTTTAATACTGTTTGAAATATTATGGATTTGACTGCCATTTACTGCCTCTTTCGAGGTCGATGAAATGTTGCCAGCTTTCACATTATCTAAAACTGTACCGTCTTTACCTTTTAAGGTGACTTTATCTTTAGTTTTAGCATCATCGTATTTCACCGCAGCATCATCAGTTGCATTTTGCTTGGCAGCAAGATCATCTAACTGGCCTTTATTTACCGCATCTTTAGCATTTACGCCATCTGCAACATTAGTAATTTGTTTACCGCCAGCATTAATACCTTCTTTAGTAATGCTTGGACCGTCTTTAATCATCAGACCATTATTGTTTAAAGTGGTGTTGCCAGTAGTCACACTGTCAAACTTCGAATCTTTTAACAGTTCAATCTGGATGCCATCTTGAGTGGTACGGGTAATAACATTTTCACCGCTTGTTTTTGAAGCTGGAGTTGAAGCAGCTGCACCACCTACAATGTTGAGCTTCTCACCAAGTTTACGATGTACATCTGCACCGCTATTGCCAGCAAAGTTCAGACCTTTGTTTTCAAGCTCAGTCTTAGTGCTATCAATTTTGCTATTCAGTTCAGTTTTCGTATTACCAATCGTATTGTTTAACTCAGTCTTGGTATCGTTAATCTGAGTCGTTAACTGATCTTTGGTATTGTTTAACTTGGTGTTGGTATCACTAATCTGATTACCTAAATCTTTTTTCGCATCATTTAACTGATTATTTGTATCAGTGATTTTGCCATTTAAGTTATCTTTCACTTTGCTTAGCTGATCAACATTCACTGCATCTTTAGCATTTACGCCATCTGCAACATTGGTAATTTGTTTACCACCTGCATTAATACCGTCTTTTGTGATACTTGGGCCATCTTTAATCGTCAGACCATTATTGTTTAAAGTGGTGTTGCCAGTAGTCACACTGTCAAACTTCGAATCTTTTAACAGTTCAATCTGGATGCCATCTTGAGTGGTACGAGTAATAACATTTTCACCGCTTGTTTTTGAAGCTGGAGTTGAAGCAGCTGCACCACCTACAATGTTGAGCTTCTCACCCAATTTACGATGTACATCTGCACCGCTATTGCCAGCAAAGTTTAAGCCTTTGTTTTCAAGCTCAGTCTTAGTGCTATCAATTTTGCTATTCAGTTCAGTTTTCGTGTTACCAATCGTGTTGTTTAATTCAGTCTTGGTATCGTTAATCTGAGTCGTTAACTGATCTTTGGTATTGTTTAACTTAGTGTTGGTATCACTAATCTGATTACCAAGATCATTCTTAGCATCGTTTAAATTTTTGTTGGTATCTGCAATCTGATTACCTAAATCTTTTTTCGCATCATTTAACTGATTATTCGTATCAGTGATTTTGCCATTTAAGTTATCTTTCACTTTGGTTAGCTGATCAACATTTACTGCATCTTTAGCATTTACACCATCAGCCACATTGGTAATGTGTTTGCCACCCGCATTAATACCGTCTTTAGTAATGCTTGGACCGTCTTCAATAGTCAAACCATTATTGTTCAAAGTGGTATTGCCAGTAGTCACACTGTCAAACTTCGAATCTTTCAACAGTTCAATCTGGATACCATCTTGAGTGGTACGGGTAATAACATTTTCACCACTTGTTTTCGCAGTTGGCATTGACGCAGCTGCACCACCAACAATGTTGAACTTCTCACCCAATTTACGGTGTACATCTACACCGCTATTGCCAGCAAAGTTCAGACCTTTGTTTTCAAGCTCAGTCTTAGTGCTATCAATTTTGCTATTCAGTTCAGTTTTCGTATTACCAATCGTATTGTTTAGCTCAGTTTTGGTATCATTAATCTGAGTCGTTAACTGATCTTTAGTATTGTTTAACTTGGTGTTGGTATCCGTAATCTGGTTACCCAAGTCAGTTTTTGTATCATCTAACTTTTGATTTAGATTGGTAATATTCTGAGCATTTTTACTAATATTGCTCGTGTTTTGATTTACACGTCCATCAACATTTTTAAGCTGGCGTACTGTTACTGCATCCGAGTCAGCCGAACCATCTTCAACATTAGTAATACGGCGCTCTTTTTCAGCCGATCCAACAGAAATAACACCATTAGATTTAGAAGCATCACGATTAGTCAGGAAGGAATTTCCTGTCGCTTCAGTTGCTACAGCATCTTGACCTAAAGCAACACTATTTTTAGCTTCTACTTTACTACGTGCACCTAGAGCTACACCACCTTCAACCAAAGACTGGGCACCTTGACCAACTGCAACTGCATTTTCTTGGTCAGCAATTGCACCTCCACCAATGGCTGCAGCATTTTTACCTACAGCTTTTGCACCGCCACCTACAGCAGCAGCATTTTCATTTGTAGCCTCGGCCCCTTTACCAATTGCAGCCGAGTTATCGCCTGTTGCTTGGGCACCACTACCAATTGCAGCAGCACTGTTTCCAGTCGCTTTTGCCCCTTCACCTGGTTTGTTACCAGAGCCAATTGCTGTTGAATTTGTACCCGATGCCAATGAGTTAATACCCATTGCTGAGGCACCATCACCTGTTGCTTGAGCAACCGCACCAAATGCAGCAGCACCTTTACCCGAAGCATTTGACATCACACCAAAAGCAGATGAAGCATCACCCGTAGCTTTAGAAGTCATACCGAAAGCCGATGAAAATGCACCAGTACCTACTGCTTGAGTACCTACAGCCGTTGAGCCATGATTCGCTTCAGTTGTTGGATACTTACCTGCTTGAAGCACACCGCCAGTAATTTCTGTATAAGTTTTGCTCAGCTCAGCATCTTGGGCGATTTTATCTACATCATCCCCACCAATGGCAACAGAAGAGTTTCCTTTTGCAATTACATCGGCACCAATCGCAATAGACTGATCTCCAATTGCTTTAGTCTGATCACCAATCGCAATAGACTGATTGCTATAACCAGGCGGTGTTCCTGTCGCACCTTTAGTCGATGCATTACGTCCAATAGCAACATCACCACTGCCAACTGTTTGGCTGCTACTTCCCATTGAAATTGCACCAATTCCCATCGCTTGTGCATATCCACCAATCGCTACTGCATCACGAGCAGCAGCAGAAGTATTCACTCCAACAGCAATCGCATTACGTCCAGTTGCACCATCATTTTCAAAGTTACCACCTTGCTGACCATTATCATTAATACTGACATAGTGGATACGAGCAGCTTTTAACTGACGTATAGTGGCAGCGTCAGAATCTGCTGCACCGTCTGCTACATTTTGAATACGGCGCTCGCTTCCCACATCACCAATTGATAACACACCTGTGGGAGCCGTTTGTTTAGTTAAGAAACTTTCACCCGTAGCTTGAATTGCTTTTGAATCTTTACCTAAAGCAATACTATTTTCTGCTTCTGAACGGGCACCTTTACCAACTGCTACACCACCATCGAAAGTAGCCTCAGCTTGGTCCCCAATAACAACTGCATTATCTTTTTGTGCTTTTGCACCTGTACCAATCGCAACAGATTTTTTACCTTTCGACTCAGAGAACGCACCAATCGCTAAAGCATTTTCTTCAGTCGCAACTGCGCCGCCACCAAATGCAATCGAGTCTTTACCTGTTGCTTTTGTTGCCATTTTTGGTTGATAAGCAGCACCAGCTTGCCCAGCAACTGGATCTGCATTTTCAATATCTGGCGAACCAATCGCAATTGCACGGTAACCTTCTGCAGTTGCCGAATGCCCAATTGCTAAAGAACCTTTACCTGTAGCGGCTGCAACATTACCAATTGCTTGAGAAAAATCAGCGGTTGCTGCAGATTGTCGTCCAACGGCAAGAGCAGTATTCCCAGAAGATAAAGCACCTGTACCAATTGCAACGCCTGAAATATCTTGAGTTGTCGCATAAGAACCAATTGCTGTTCCTAAACCTTTCTCAACTACGGCGCCAGTACCTACACTGGTTGCCCCACCTTGTTTCATTGCACCCGCATAAGCACCAGTAGAATTATTATATGGATTATTACGGTTTGCGATATTAGAACCAGTTCTGTCTTGAGTTTGGGCCCCACAACCAATAGCAATATCTTTTTCATTGGCAGTGCTCGCATTCCCCTCACGACATGAAGTTGTACCTGAAATAGATGTTCCTTGGCCAACCCCTCCTTCGGTATTTGTCCCTGCGAAAGCATTTGGAGCAAAACTAATTACGCCTGCTAAAACTACCGCTGATGCATTTAAAGTTTTTGATTTAGTCTTAGTTTTACCTTTTGCAATTTCAGATGTTGCAACCCATGCTCCAATCGAAACATTCCAAATGACTTTATAAACTTTATTCATAAAACTTCTCAGACAAATACCAAAATCAAAGACCCATAAAAATGTAGAAATACATTTTTATAATTTTCAGGCCCTAAAAAAGAGGCGGCATCCTAAATGAATAAATTTAAAGGGTAAATATAAAACCGAAGCAATCACCAAAAATATGAGACTTTAATCACAAAATATAATTTTATAGTTAATTTCAACATATTGAATATACTAAATAAAAAATTAAAAATGAATGTATTGTTCAGTTTTTGTTAACAAAAGGTGATTTTACATTAAAATAGAATATTAACTCTAATTAAATGAATATTTTTTATAAAATTAATAGTATTTATTATTTTTAAAATACATATGTACTTTTATTAAAATAGAATATTAACTCTAAAATTAATATCTATTTTTATGTACATTTTCTATAAAACCATATATTAAAAATACACTCGTATATTATAAATAATCATGAATCATTCTATTTATAATAAAATTATAAAACAACTTAAATTTTAAATATACTTCACAAAAGTATTTATTTTTAAATAAAACTAAACAAAGTTTTTTGTATCGTTAGATGCGTATTTCGTTTGTAAAAGAAAAGCTATTATTAAGTTAAAACGTTTAGGTCTTCTACAAAATTTTATTCTTCTTAAGAATTAATCTATTGATTTATAAACCTTTTAAAGAAAAGTTGACTAAATTAGTCATTTTTTCCACATTTTCTATAAATAGGCCCTTGTATTTTTTGAAATACACATCACTATAAAAAACATGGCAACCTCGTTGTCACTCATTAGGAGTGCCCATGTCTGAACTTATTATGAATGAAAAAACTGACTTAGAGCCTCAGGTTCCAAGTGTATTACCACTTTTAGCGTTACGTGATGTAGTGGTCTATCCACACATGCAAATTGCGTTATTCGTGGGTCGTGAAAAATCGATCAATGCAGTTGATGTGGCTCGTAACAGTGACAATTTAGTATTTGTAGTTGCGCAAAAAGATTCGCTTACAGAAGATATTGATCACGACAACCTTTATCAGTACGGAACTGTCGCTAAGATTGTTCAGGTCGTAAATCATGAGAATGATGAAAACTGCATCAAAGTACTTATTGAAGGGTTACAGCGCTCTAAGCTTGAAAAAATTATCGATGAAGATAGTCATTTGACTGCTGAACATAGCTTAAGTCCAATGACAATTAACGTAGATAAAGCTACTCAAGAAACTCGTTTACAAGAGTTACGTACTTTATTTGCTCAATATGCTGAAGCAAAATTACGTAATGCACGTGAACTGGTTGCAGCTGCTAATAAAATTGAAGACTTACTACAGCTAATGTTCTTCGTAGCAACACGTGTACCTCTAAATATTGAAATTAAACAGAAGTTTTTAGAGCACGATGAATTTGAAGCACATTTGCAAGAGCTTATGAGCTACTTGGTAAATCAATCTGCCGAACAGCAAATTGAACAAACTTTGCATGACAGCGTAAAACGCCAAATGGAAAAAAACCAACGTGAATACTTTCTAAATGAAAAAATGAAAGTCATTCAACGTGAACTTTCTGACATGAATGGTGGCGCTGAAGATGACGTTGCTGAAATAGAAAAACGTCTTGCTGAAGCTGATTTACCTGAACACGTGCGCAAAAAAGCCGAAGCTGAGTTCCGTAAGCTTAAAGCCATGCAGCCAGCATCTAGTGAAGCAGCTGTTGTACGTAACTATCTAGAAGTAATTTTAGATACGCCGTGGAATAAGGCGAGCAAAGTCAGTATTAACCTTGCGAAAGCTCAAGAGATTCTTGATACCGATCACTACGGCTTAGATGACGTTAAAGATCGTATTGTTGAATACTTAGCTGTTCAGTCACGTGTTAAAAAACTCAAAGGTCCGATTCTATGTTTAGTAGGTCCTCCTGGTGTAGGTAAGACTTCGCTTGGTGAGTCAGTTGCGAAAGCGACAGGTCGTGAGTTTGTTCGTATGGCACTTGGTGGCGTACGTGACGAAGCTGAGATTCGTGGTCACCGTCGTACCTATATTGGTGCGATGCCAGGTAAAATCGTGCAGTCTTTAACAAAAGTTGGCGTGAAGAACCCACTGTTCTTACTCGACGAAATTGACAAGATGGCACAAGACTACCGTGGTGATCCTGCTTCTGCGTTGCTTGAAGTATTAGATCCATCGCAAAACAGTAAGTTCAACGATCACTATTTAGATCTTGATCTTGACCTATCTGAAGTGATGTTTATCTGTACTGCAAACAGCATGAACATTCCTGAGGCATTGCTTGACCGTATGGAAGTTATTCGTCTACCGGGTTATACCGAAGATGAAAAAGTTAATATTGCTGAACGTTACCTTGTTCCAAAAGCGATTAAGAACAACGGTCTACGTGCTAAAGAGTTAACAATTCATGAAGAAGCGATTCGTGATATTGTTCAGCGCTATACACGTGAAGCTGGTGTACGTAGTTTAGAACGTGAAGTGTCTAAAATTGCGCGCAAAGTGGTAAAAGAAGCAGTAAGTAAAAAGTCTAAAAACTTACAACTTGATGTGACTTCTGCCAATCTTCCAGAATACTTAGGTCCACATAAGTTTGACTTTGGTATTGCAGAAGAAGAAGCTCAAGTAGGCCGCGTAAATGGTCTAGCTTGGACATCTGTAGGTGGTGAGTTACTTACCATTGAAGTTGCAGCTGTAAAAGGTAAAGGTAAATTCATTACGACCGGTTCACTTGGTGATGTAATGAAAGAATCTATTACTACAGCAATGACTTTAGTACGTACACGTGCCGATGAGCTAGGTATCGAAGCTTCTCGTTTTGAAGAAACTGATGTACACGTTCATTTACCAGAAGGTGCGACACCAAAAGATGGCCCATCTGCTGGTTTAGCATTAACAACTGCCCTTGTATCAGCATTTACAGGCATTGCGATTCGTCCGGATATTGCAATGACTGGTGAAACAAGTTTAGGTGGTCGTGCAATGCGTATTGGTGGCTTAAAAGAAAAACTTCTTGCAGCACACCGTGGTGGAATTAAACTTGTATTTATTCCACAAGATAACGTTCGTGATTTGGCAGAAATTCCAGCGAATGTTAAAGAAGGTTTGGAAATCAAAGCTGTGAAAAGTATTGATGACATCTTACCTTTAGCATTAGTTTCGATGCCAAAACCTTTACCTAAAACACCGATTGTAAAACCGGTGGAAGGTTCAAAAGCAGCACGTCACTAATTAAAATGTGAAAAAAGAGAGCTTCGGCTCTCTTTTTTTTTGTTACACAATTTGATTGAAAAATATCCAACCATCCTCATAATAGGTATTAAGAGTATTTAGTTAAATTAAGTATTCTTCGTTATCTATTATTTTTATAGATAGCCTTGTTTTTATTCTCTATGATCATCTGAACTCCAGACAGGTGATCATTTGATCGCAGTCCAATACCATTTTTTGGACTGCGTTTTTTATGCCTCTTTGTTACCACGAACTGATCTCTTCCTCAGGTATAATGCGCAAGCTGTTTTGAATGAATAGATCATATGAAAATTCGTATTCTGACCATTGGTCAAAAAATGCCTGCTTGGGTTCTCACTGGTTTTGAAGATTATTTCAAACGTATCCAACCTTTTGTTCAAACCCAAGTCATTGAACTTCCTATGGCCAAACGTGGTAAGAATGATTCAGAAGCCGATATTTTAAAATATTGCCAAATTGAAGGCGAAAGTATTTTAAATGCTTTAAAGCCGAATGAAACTTTAATTGCTTTAGAGGTCGGTGGCCGAGAACTCAGCACAGAAAAGTTAGCAGACACCATGAAACAATGGATGCTTGAAGGCAATGATGTAGTACTCGCGATTGGTGGCCCAGATGGTTTGTCGGATCAGGTACGCAAAGCTGCGGCATGGCATTGGTCACTCTCAAAACTAACCATGCCTCATCCTTTGGTGCGTGTTTTATTAATTGAGCAACTATATCGGGCAATGACTATTAATCATAATCATCCCTATCACCGTGCATAAAAACAACAACCGTTTCATTTTAGGAACAATCCGTTGAAATCAGGATACTTTTAACATGCCCTGATTTTGGCATAATGACTATTATTCTGCTTTTCAACTCAGGTGCAATGCAATGGAACTACAAACCCTTCCTGGACTGTTTATTTCACATGGTTCACCCATGCTTGCACTTGATCCAGAACAAGTAGGACCTGCTCTACATCGTTTAGGTGCAAATCTTCCCACACCAAAAGCAATCATTGTGATGTCTGCCCATTGGGAAAGTAAAGCACTTGAAGTGTGTATTTCGACACGTCCAGAAACATGGCATGATTTCCGCGGCTTTCCTAAAGAGTTATATGAAATTCGCTACAGCGCACCTGGACAACCAGAACTCGCTGAAGAAATCTTAAAATTACTGGCAGATGCTCATCTTGTTGCACATGCGAATAGTACACGTCCTCGTGACCATGGCGTATGGATGCCTCTATTGCATATGTATCCTGATGCTGACATACCTGTGGTCGAGATTTCTTTGCCAACCAATTTAAGCGCACAAGAAATTTATCGTATAGGGCAAACACTTGCGCCTTTACGGGACAAACAAGTTTTATTGATTGGTTCAGGCAGTATTACCCATAATCTTGCAGAGTTATCTTGGCAAGGAGACAACTCTAAAGTTCCTGAATGGGCTTCGACTTTTAGAAATGCTGTTGTGAATAAACTTACACATCAAGATTATGATGGCGTACTGGATTGGCAATCATTGCCCTATGTAAAACGTAATCATCCTACCCTTGAACATTTTGCCCCTTTGTTTTTTGCTATGGGCACAGGCAATCGCTTTACGATTGTTCATAGTAGCTTCACAATGGGCTCACTAGGCATGGATATCTATCGTTTTGATTAATTATTAACAAATACCCCGTTTTTCGGGGTATACCATTATTTTTGTTGAAAACTAGAATAACTTACAAACTTATACATTTTAAAAACCGAAACAATCAAATGTTTACATTTTCTTTTTTTAAGAATGTTTTAAGCTTATTGCTGTTGTTTTTTTACTTGAAGTTTTTTAAATGAAAATTAAATATTTAATTCTTGCGTTATTACCTTTTTCTTTGATGGCATGTCAAACAGTTACGAATACTCCGGCTCCAATTGTATCTGAGCAACAACAAAACCTTGCGGCCACTTTAGGTGAATATGCTTGGACTTATCAAAATGTAAAAGCTTCTAAACCACTTATCCTTAACTTTAATGCAGATAGCAAATTAGCAATCAATACAGGTTGTAATGGTCAAGGCGGTACTTGGAAAGTTGAAGGCAACCAACTTGTTACTTCTAATCTTGTTTCAACCATGATGGCTTGCCAAGATGATTTAATGAAACAAGAACAACTTTCTAATAGCATCTTTAATGACGCGAAATTACCAATCGAAATTAGCAACAATAATGGTCAGGTGATTTTAAGCGTGACAGATAAAACTGGTCAAAAGCATATTTTCCAAGGTCAAAAAGCAGTAAATACTCAAGCTTTAACAGACTACTCTTGGTCTTATCAGCCTGAAAATACAAAAAAACCTATCGTTCTTAACTTTACCAACGACCGTTTATCGATCGCAACGGGTTGTAACCGCCAAGGAACAACTTGGAAAGTTGAAAACAACACCATCGTAACTGCTGATGTAATGTCGACTATGATGGCATGTGAACCTGCTTTAATGAAACAGGAACAATTTTCTAGCAGCCTTTTCCAAAAACGTGCGATTCCATTTGAACTCAATACCACAAACGTTGATCAACCAACTCTAACGGTATCTGATGCTCAAGGTCAAAAATATACCTTTACTGGTAAAATGACACCTGAAGCAAAATATCAATCTGAAGGAAAAACTGTTTTCCTAGAAGTTGCTCCACAAACTAAATCATGTACTGGTGTTGCCCCACAAACTTGTATGCAAGTTCGTGAAATTAAATATGATGACAAAGGCGTTAAAACTTACGCTGACAAAAACTGGTCATTATATTATGGCCAAATTGAAGGTTTTGAACACAATCCAGATCAACGCGTAATTTTACGTGTAAAACGTTTTGAAGTGAAAAACCCAGCAGCAGACCAATCTAGTCAAGCTGATGTATTAGATATGGTTGTAGAGCAAGAGTTAGTTAAAAAACCTAAAAAATAAGTTTTTAGACTAAAAAAAATCCGATGCTTTTGCATCGGATTTTTTATTTCTATTTTTAGAAAATACCTTGAGCAAGCATTGCATCAGCTACTTTTACAAAACCTGCAATATTGGCACCATCAACATAGTTAACAGTACCATCTTCTTTGGTACCGTATCTTACGCAATTGGCATGAATGTCTTTCATGATTGCATGTAAGCGTTCATCAACCTCAGCATGTGTCCAGCTTAAACGAATTGCATTTTGAGACATTTCTAAACCAGACGTTGCAACACCACCAGCATTAGATGCTTTTCCTGGCGCATACAAAATTTTAGCTTCGATGAAGTGTTCAACTGCTTCAAGTGTAGATGGCATATTTGCGCCTTCAGCCACACAAATTACACCATTTGCAATAAGCGTTTTAGCATCTTCACCTGTTAATTCATTTTGCGTAGCGCATGGTAAAGCAATATCGACAGGAATATGCCAAGGCGTTTTTCCTTCAAAATATTCAAAACCATGTTTAGAAGCAAACTCAGAAATTCGACCACGCTTAACGTTTTTAAGATTCATGACTTCAACAAGCAACTCATCTGTAAAACCATTTTTTACATAAACTGTGCCGTTAGAGTCAGACAACGTAACAACTTTTGCCCCTAAGAACATGGCCTTCTCTGCTGCATATTGTGCAACGTTACCAGAGCCAGAAACAGATACTGTTTTACCAGCAAAAGATTGTCCACGCGCTTTTAGCATTTCCTCTGCAAAATAAACCGTACCATAGCCAGTTGCTTCAGGACGCATTAAGCTACCACCAAATGAAATTCCCTTACCAGTAAAGACACAAGCGGTGTCATTACTCAGCTTTTTCATCATACCTGCCATATAACCGACTTCACGCGCACCCACACCAATATCTCCCGCAGGAATATCAGTATTCGGTCCTAAATGACGATACAGCTCAATCATGAGTGCCTGACAGAATCGCATAATTTCAGCATCAGATTTACCTTTAGGATCGAAATCTGAACCACCCTTCCCCCCACCCATTGGTAAGGTTGTAAGTGAGTTTTTAAAAGTCTGCTCAAAACCTAAAAATTTTAAAATTGATAGATTGACCGATGGGTGGAAACGCATTCCCCCTTTGAATGGACCAATTGCTGAATTGTATTGAACACGGAAAGCTCGGTTAACTTGAGTCTGACCTTGATCATCCATCCATGAAACACGAAATTGAATCACACGCTCAGGTTCAACTAAGCGCTCTAACAAACCCTGCTCTGCATATTCCGGATTTTTTTCAATAAATGGCCACAAACTCGTCATTACTTCTTCGACAGCTTGTAAGAACTCAGGTTGATGCGGATCACGCGCTTGCACGTAATTCAGGAATTCATTCAGGTTGTTATATTTCAATGCACGGTCCTCAGCATAGTAATGAATTAAATTGGTGCAATACATTATTAAATGCATCATTTAGCAGCAAAATATTAAATCCCTTTCCATCAATTTTAACAATAGTTATTTTAAATTATTTTATTCACCTTAATTATCAAAAACTTATTTTTAGAAAAACTGCTTAAAAATAAGAAATAGTCATTTAACTTTTCACTTTTATTGATCTATTATTGTGCAATATTGGCGACATTTTAGGTCAATTAAAACCCGATAAATTCGTTAAAATCCATTGACCTTACTTAGGTTTTTCTTCATTATCGCATCGTTTTAACCAAGCTATTTGCCCACTATGAATTCATCTATTTCTCTCATACGCGAGATTGATGCGTTATTACCACAAACACAATGTGGTCTATGTGGACATCGTGATGGATGTCTACCTTACGCAAAGTCGATTGCTGAAGGTGAAGAAGCAAATAAATGTGTTCCAGGTGGACAACCTGTTGCTGATGCACTCGCAAATCTATTAAATCGCTCTCCATTAATTGCTGAAAGTAGCGTATGGCCTGTACAAACAGATGGTCGCCCACAGCGAATGAAAGCAATTATTCGTGAAGATGAATGTATTGGCTGTACCAAATGTATTAGTGCTTGTCCTGTAGATGCTATTATTGGCAGTGGTAAGCTCATGCATACCATCTTGACCGACTTATGTACGGGTTGTGAGCTATGCATTCCACCGTGTCCAGTAGATTGCATTGATTTGGTTGAGGACACACAAGCCTTACCAAATGAACAACAGCGTAACGCAGAGCAAGATGATTTAAGACAACGCTATTACGCTCACATTCAACGTGAAGAAAAGCGTCGTAGTCACCGTAAAGGGCCTGTGGTACGTGCTGAAATTGATACTCAACTGTTTGCGCAGTTTTCTCAGGCACTTGATGAATTACCGTCAATTGAACTTATCGAGAAACCTAAAGAGACTGTACTAACTGATGCTAAAACTACAATTGAGTTAGCTAAAATTCGTACACAAATTAAGAAACTGGAAAAACAGCTAGGTGTGCGTGAAGATGCTAAAAAGCGTCTTCAACTCGAAGAACTACAACAACAACTCATGCAACTACAGGAGGTCTGAATGGCTGTCAAAAATATGACGAAAAAGCAGATTCAAATTTTCTTTGAACGCCTTCGTGAACAACGGCCGTCTCCTCAAACCGAGTTAAAATACTCATCTTCTTTTGAGTTACTCATTGCAGTTATGTTGTCAGCTCAAGCGACCGATGTGAGTGTAAATAAGGCAACTGATAAACTTTACCCGGTAGCTAATACAGCCGAGAAAATCTATAACTTGGGCGTAGATGGGTTAAAGGAATATATTAAAACAATTGGCCTTTACAACGCGAAAGCCGAAAATGTTATTAAGACCTGTAAGATTTTAATGGAGCAATTTAACGGCGAAGTTCCAAGCAACAGAAAAGACTTGGAAGCTTTACCAGGCGTCGGACGTAAAACCGCAAATGTTGTTTTAAATACAGCATTTGGGCAACCGACTATGGCTGTCGATACCCATATTTTCCGAGTGGGAAATCGAACTGGCTTAGCCGTAGGTAAAAATGTACTTGAAGTTGAGCACCGCTTAATTAAGGTCATTCCTAAAGAATTTATTTTAGATTCACATCACTGGCTCATATTACATGGCCGTTATTGTTGTATCGCTCGTAAACCGAAATGTGCTGAATGTGTAGTTGCAGATGTTTGCAACTGGCCTGATCGCTTTGAATTTGGCGCACAAAAACAAATTACTATTAAAAATATTGAAGCTTAAAAATATGGTTGGGTATAGATAATATACCCGGTCAATCTTACTTTAGACGTTTGTTCTGATTACGCTCTTCTTTTGCTTGTTTTTGTACCTGCCTAAGCATTTTATAACTCTGATAACTCAAAAAGATGACGAGTGCCAGACTTAGCAATACCACCAAAATCAATATGATTTTCATATTGTTCTCCTGCACCGAATGAAAGAAAAGAGCCCTCACAAAGAGGGCTCATTATCACAAACAATATTAAATTATTTGTCTAAGATGTTGAACAAATCTTTTTGTACATCTTCAATTGTACGCAAGCCATCAAGCTTGTCATAAGTCGGTGCATTCTCACCAGATGCAGCGCGGCTTTGATAGAAACCAACCAATTGCTCAGTTTCTGTATGATAAGAAGCTAAACGTTTACGGATCGTTTCTTCTTGGTCATCTGGGCGTTGAACAAGATCTTCACCAGTTTCGTCATCTTTACCTTCCACTTTAGGTGGATTGTAAACTGTATGATAAACACGGCCAGAAGCTGGATGCTGACGACGACCAGAAAGACGTTGTACGATTTCTTCGTCAGGAACGTCAATTTCAATCACGTGATCAATGCTAATCCCTTCTTTTTCCAAAGCTTCAGCTTGTGGAATAGTACGTGGGAAACCATCGAAAATGCAGCCATTTGCACAGTCAGGCTGAGCAATACGTTCTTTTACTAAACCGATAATAAGTTCATCTGAAACCAAACCACCAGATTCCATTACACTTTTAGCTTTTAGACCTAATTCAGTACCTTCACGAATCGCAGCACGGAGCATATCACCGGTTGAAATTTGTGGGACATTGTAGCGCTTACAGATCAACTGAGCCTGAGTCCCTTTGCCTGCCCCAGGTGGTCCGAGTAAGATAATGCGCATAAAAAACATCCTCATTTAAAACAATGAATGTGAAGCCCGGCAGAAAAAGTCTCGTTAATCTTCAATAGATCCTGCCCGACATCGAATTATAAGAAAGCCACAAACAAATGTATTGTACCAGCAATAAATCCGGTTACCCCACCTAGTACAATAAGAATCCACTCATCCTCCTGAAATGCAGGACGTAACAAATTCTGAAACTCTTTTGGTGTCAGTTCGCGAATACGCTCTTTAAACATTTGAAAAATTTTCTGTGCCCGGCTTGCGTTTAGCGCAGGGTCACATACGGGTCCCATCGTAATTTCAATTGAACGATCAATCAAGTCCGTCTTTAACCTTGCGTACTCTCTTGGCCCTAAAGAAAGCTGTAAAGATGTACGAACTAACGGTGTTTCCATAATTTCGTTAATATGACGCTTCACAATACGACGGGTTTTATCTTTACGTGGCCCGTACATCATTTCAGTCATAATCGATTTTAACGTAATCAAATCTTCTGTTACTACGCTTGAAAACACATCAGAGACTTCTTCTTGGCGCTTCATGAAAGCACCTTGGAAATTATAGGTCCCAATTCGAAGAACGGGTACAATCCAAGGAAACTTACGATCTTCTGTTAATCTAAAAATCTGTGGGTAACGAATATAATGTGGTTCAAGAGGGTTAAACACCATCCAGATTGCAATCCAGTTCGTTAAAAAGCCCCAAATTGAAGCCCAAAATGGGACTGTCCAGTGCCAAGGTACGACAAACCAAACAATCATTTGGAAAATACCAAAGAACATTCCAATTAAAGCGCTAATATGCCAAATAAAGTTGATTTCTTTTTGTCCAACTTTTAAGAACATGCGTACCATCAAACGGCGATCACCTTCCATTTGACTCACGACCATTTCACGCATATTGACCAGTGACTCGACGTTCATAGTCAGCTCAGTCACTAATTCTCTTAGCACGCCTGGTAATTGTTTATGTGCCTGAGCATAAATACGGCGTTTAATCGAATAAGGTAAATTTTCCCAAAGTACGGCATTACGATCGATCATGACTTCATCAATCAGGTGTTCAAGTTCAAACCCAACCTGCTCACCAATAATGCGTGCCATGTCTTCAGGATCCATTGCTTCTAAAAATTCACGCAATGAACCTAATTTAGATAAAGTATTATCAGTAATAATACCTGAGATACGTCCAGCCTTACGTGGCACAATACCTTGCCAACCTACTGGTAATGGACCTAAATGGAATCCCCAAAATTTAATTGGGTAAAACACCATTTTTAAAGCCATCCAAACGTGTGCCCATGTAACAAAGGCAGTGACTGGAATGATACTCAAAACGGCCCAAAAATCAGGTCTGTGTAAAAAGGTCTGCCACAATCCGCTGACGTACTCTAACATGTAAGACTCTCGTATTTATTTGTGCTCTGCTTATGGCGAGTTAACGATAAACTGCTTTGTTTTATAAACCAAAACTTAGAGAATAAGAAAATTGAATTTGTGGTTTAGTATCCGCAGCAACTGCTCCATTTTGGTCAGTTAATTTTTCCGCCGCACCAATACCCACACTAAAAGTACTAATTCTTTCTGAATTCAACAATACATAGGCCAAATCGACACCAGCGCCTAAACGGGATTTATAATCGCCATCGACCTCTTTACTATCGAGATGCCCAGCATAAAAACCGATATAGTAGCCATTTTTATCTGTGCCAGTAAGATAATAAGGATATCGAAACCCGACTTGGCCGCCGGCAGTTTTGTCACCATTCAAAAATGCGCCAACTTTTGCATAGGCAATACCATAAGGGTTTACCCATTCGCCGTTTAAATGTAATAGTTTTTGTGTAAAACCAGCACCCACATTCCACGTAGATGCAGTATGTCCTGCTAATTTTGCTTCTGGAAGAAACGAATAGTCTTGAGCATGGGCCCAACTACTTACCGTCAAAACTGCAAGTAAGGGATAAATTTTTCTCATTATTTTCTCCATTTTCCCTAATCGTATGGTGAGAACAACCCTATTCTATTGAATGAGAGACTTTAACAGAATTATTTTGCTTCTTATATACAAGTATCTACAATTTTGTTGTCTGCAAAGTCAAAAAGTATCTTATCGAAATGCACTGAAACTTTGAAAATTATGCAATATTTTAAACGCTCTTGCGTTAGAATAAGCAGCTATTTTTCCACCCTATGTCATTAAGTCGATCCTTATGAAGCAGCACTTTCCTTTAAAAGATATCCAGCAAGAAAAGCGCATTTATCGAGGACGAATCTTTTTTGCCGTAGGTCTGGTTATCGTTTGCTTATTAGTGCTGATTAGCCGATACGCTTATTTGCAAATTTTTCACTACGACGAATTTTCTACTGCATCTGATAAAAACCGAATTCGCTTACAACCACTTCCACCAGCTCGTGGTTATATCTATGATCGAAATGGTGTATTACTGGCAGATAATTATCCTGTTTTTACAGCAACATTAAGTAAAACAGATGTGGAAGATGCCGACCATGTTGTTGAGCAGCTACAGCCTATTTTAGATCTCACACAAGAAGATATTGACCGCTTCAAAAGTCGTATAAAAACTGCTCGAAAAACTGAACGTGTCGCGATTAAACTTAATTTAACTGAAGCCAATATTGCAAAGTTCAGCGAAGCTAAATATAAATTTCCTGGCGTAAGAATCGAAACGCAAATGACCCGTTACTATCCACACGGTGAATTATTTGCTCATGTGATTGGTTATGTCGGGCGTATTAACGATAAAGAATTAAAAAGTATTGATAAAGATTTATATGCTGGAACCAACCTAATTGGAAAGATTGGAGTTGAGAAAAGCTATGAAGATTTGCTACACGGCACACCAGGTTATGAATCTGTTGAAGCAGATGCTCACAGTAACATATTGCGCCATTTAGGCCGTAAAGACCCTACTCGTGGCAATGACCTCTATTTATCTTTAGATTATGGTTTACAGGTTGTTGCATCTCAACAGCTCGCAGGCCGTCGTGGTGCCATTGTCGCTATCGACCCTCGTACTGGTGAAATTCTAGCTTTAGTATCTAGTCCAAGTTTCAACCCTAATTTATTTGTGACTGGTATTAACCATAAAGATTATAGTTCTTTACGTGATAGTTTAGATCAACCGCTTTATAACCGTGCTGTACAAGGTGCATATCCACCAGGTTCTACCATTAAACCAATGGAAGCAATGGGTGGCTTACACTACGGTATTGTAAACTGGTCAACAGCAATTTCTGACCCTGGTTATTTTCACTTACCTGGTGATTCTCATAAATTCCGCGACTGGAAAAAAACCGGTCATGGCATCGTAAACATGCATAAAGCCATCATTATGTCATGTGACACCTATTTTTATATTCTTGCCCATCAAATGGGTATTGATCAAATGAACCAATGGATGCGTCAATTTGGGTTCGGTCAAAAAACAGGTGTCGACTTACCAAGTGAAAGTGAAGGTCTTTATCCAAATCCTGAATGGAAAATGCGTACTCGCAAAGCCAAATGGATGAAGGGCGAAACTATTTCTGTGAGTATTGGTCAAGGTGCATTTACAGCTACACCTTTACAACTTGCTATGGCGACTGCAATTACAGCCAATCATGGTTCTCATGTCACCCCTCATGTTTTACGGGCAACTCATGGTGCAAAACCATTTACTGTACGTAATGCACCTGATGGCAAAATTAACTTCAATGGAACGGATGAAGACTGGGTTCAAATGCGCGATGCCATGATTGACGTAATTCAATCAGGTACTGGCCGAGGCATTCGTACACCTCTCTATCAAATTGCAGGAAAAACAGGAACTGCACAGGTTAAAAGTATTGCACAGGGTAAACGCTACAATGAGTCAGCCCTGAGCGAACGCCAACTTGACCATGGTTTATTCGTTGGATTTGCACCTGCTGATAAACCAGAAATTGCGATTGCCGTGATTTGGGAAAATGGTCGTCATGGTGGTTCGGCTGCTCAACTTGCAAGACCTATTTTTGATTACTGGCTATTAACTCGTAAGAAAAATCCAGTCCGACCAGCAAACCATCAAGTCAATGGTGGACTGATGACCGCTGGAATTAAGCCAGGTGAACTCTCAAGCGGCGGCGAAGTTGCTAGCTCTACTCCAGCATCAACTACTTCACCTGCAGCTTCAACACCACAGGCTACCCCAGCTCGCCCTGCCACCAATGAGGTCGATGA
Source organism: Acinetobacter sp. 161(2023) (assembly GCF_037027805.1). Taxonomy (NCBI): domain Bacteria; kingdom Pseudomonadati; phylum Pseudomonadota; class Gammaproteobacteria; order Moraxellales; family Moraxellaceae; genus Acinetobacter; species Acinetobacter sp. 161(2023). The sequence goes on from NZ_JAZEYD010000013.1 coordinate 25,297, forward strand.
CTAATGAAAAATCAATTACGTATTATTGGTGGCGAATGGAAAAGGCGAGTCCTTCCCTTCGCTAGCATTGATGGTTTACGCCCAACCCCAGACAGAGTCCGTGAAACTCTATTTAACTGGCTCATGTGGGATATTCAAAATGCGCATGTGCTTGATATCTGCACAGGCTCTGGCGCATTAGGCTTTGAAGCGTTGTCACGTGGTGCTGCGTCAGTTTATATGATTGAACCAGACAAAACTCAGGCACGTTTTTTAAAAGATAACGTTGAGCTATTAAAAGCCCAAAAATGTCATTTAATTAATGCGACTGCTCAACAAGCATTACCCCGTTTAAAAGAACAATTCGATGTTGTGTTTCTAGATCCACCTTATAGTCTAGATTTATGGCAAGAACTTTCAAACTTGGCAGAACCACATATTAAAAAGAATGGGTATATTTATGTGGAAGCTGATCGAGATTTATCTCAACTTCTCCTCCCTTCAACGTGGCAACAAGTTAAAACAACGAAAGCTGGTACCGTTCATGCAGGGCTTTATCAGAAAGTAGCTGAATAAAAAAGGTAGGCTAGTGCTACCTTTTACTTTTAAAGTTATGACTAACTTAATCCAATCACTGCAACAACTGCTGCACAGGCGCCAACAATTTTTTTGCCATATGGCACATATCGTGTAAGCGCAGCACCTAATGCCAATCCACCGACATAAATTAAGGCCATAGCTGCAACCATACCTGTTACTAATGCCACGACATGGCCTGCGTGTGATAACTCAACACCATGTGCTATGCCATGAAAGCTTACAAGTAATGCCGCAGCTATAGGTAAAATCCGATTTGATTTTGTCCATAGAGCAATTGCTGTAACAACTAAAGAAGCAACAATTCCATATTCAGCGACATTTGCAGGCACTAAGCCTTGAGCACCAATTAAAAAGCCAATAATTAGGGTAACACTCAAAGTCATTACACCTACAATTTTCCATTGCTTAGCTGCTGACCAGAGTAAAACACCGAAAGCTAAAGCCATTACTAAGTGATCTAAACCAGTAAATGGATGAATAAAGCCTGCCATAAAACCCGAATGTTCATGGTCATGTCCTGGGTGTGCCATTACAAGTGTAGGTAACAATGCAAGGAGCCCTATGCCCCATTTTTTAATGAAGTTCATAATCTCTCCTTAAGCTTTAAATAGCCCTTGTTTCTCGATAAATTGAATAATTTCTTCAAGACCATCTTGCGTTTTCATATTTGAAAATAAGAATGGCTTTTCTCCACGCATGCGTTTCGCATCTTGATCCATCACATCAAGATTTGCACCGACCATTGGCGCAAGGTCAGTTTTATTAATAATCAGTAAATCTGATTTGGTAATGCCAGGCCCGCCTTTACGAGGAATTTTTTCTCCGCCTGCCACATCAATCACATATAGAGTTAAATCAGAAAGCTCAGGACTAAATGTTGCAGCTAAATTATCGCCACCACTTTCAATGATAATGAGTTCTAAGCCTTCAAACTTTTCACACAAATCATCAATTGCAGCCAAGTTAATTGAAGCATCTTCACGAATTGCTGTATGAGGACAACCACCTGTTTCTACACCCACAATACGATCTGGCGACATCGCTTCATTACGGGTTAAAAAGTTTGAATCTTCTTTGGTGTAAATATCATTTGTCACCACAGCCATGTTGTATTTATTACGTAAGGCTAAACATAAATTAAGTGTAAGCGCAGTTTTACCCGAACCTACCGGTCCGCCAATTCCAACTCGTAATGGACTACGTTCTGTCATGATTTTTATCCTTCTTTCCTAAACTTAAGATCTGAATAACCGTGAATATTGTGTTTCGTGTTTCATGCTCAGCATCGCATAACGAGGTAAAGCACTACTTAATTGCTCATCAGCAAGTTGCAAGGCTTTTTCCACAGCTTGGGGCACTAAACCATGTAAGTGCCATAAAATTCTTTGCCCAGCCATTTGCCCTAAAGGAACAGTTTTTACTGCTGCTAAAACCTGATTTTCTAAAACGGTAAAGGTATAAGCTGTGAGCACGTCAACATCGTTAAGCCCAAGTCGACCACAGAGCTGTGCATAGACAGGCACAAAACCAAACTGCTTTTTAACTTCAACAGGTTCTTTTAAAACATCTCTAATCCACGCATTCAAAGAAAATGCTAGCTGCTGAGACTCTGCCAAAAGCTCTTTGCTTTCTCGACTTGCTTTATATAAATTTGCCCAAACCAGAAACTGATCTTGGTCATCATGATATTGCATGAGACGTTTTAATACTGGTAGCTCAAACCGTACTAACAGCATTTCCAGCACTTCTTCAAAATAAGCAATTGCTGAGGTTTCATTGTGTATTAAGCCAATATCGATGGCTGTTTCTACACCTTGTGAATAACAATATGCTCCAACTGGCAGTGCCGTAGAAGATAATGTCAGCAATTGAAGTAATTGCGCTGCGTTATGAATGGACATGATGCAAAGCTTTGATTGGGCTTAAGCGGTGGTCATGACTATGCTGTGCATAGGCGCCGCTTTCAGGTTCAAACGGATGTTCAGTTTCTGAGACTGTAAGCCCCAGTCCCTCTACCATTTCTGCAAGCACATGATCAGGTTCAAAATATAAAGCTGTAGGCGTCAACATTAATGGCACATGTCTGTTACCAAGGTGATAAGCCGCTTTAAGCAAATCAAAATCGCTTGCTGCACTGACTTGCATCAAATGTTCAGGCTTAGCATCTACACGTAGTACATCACCTTGTTGAGTTGCAATATATGAACCACTACGCAAAATGCCAGTACGTGGTAAATCAGCACCAATATCTACACCACTCACTAAAGTCGCCCGAAAGCGAGATTTTTGGCGTGTATCAAAAGTCAGTTCAACCGTTTCAAATGTTTGATCAGGAGAAATATGTTCAAGGCGTTGTGTATAGATTTTCATTTAGCTCTTCTCTCCTTATTTATTTCATTCATATGTATAAATTAACGAGGTAAATCACCCCGATAAAACTCATCAAAACAAGAAATAACGCTGCGCCATGGGTAATACTTCAGCAGGTTCACACGTTAATAGCTCACCATCAGCTCGTACGTCGTAAGTCTCGGGATGTACATGCATGACAGGGCAATATGTGTTGTGTTTCATGTCATTTTTGCTAATTTGGCGCGTGTTTTTACACGGACTAATTAGCTTCTTGAGGTTTAATTTTTCAGCAACTTTTTCATCAATCGCTGCTTGAGATAAAAAGGTAATACAAGTGTTATGAACACCACGTGGATAGGCACCAAACATTGGACGGTAATGCACTGGTTGAGGTGTCGGGATTGAAGCATTAATATCACCCATCGGCGCTGCTGCAATCATGCCACCTTTAATAATCATCGAAGGTTTCACACCAAAAAAGGCTGGCTTCCATAACACTAAATCAGCAAGTTTTCCGACTTCAATCGAACCGACTTCATGGCTTAGACCATGGGTAATTGCTGGGTTAATTGTATATTTGGCAATGTAGCGTTTAACACGATTGTTATCATGAAATTCATTGTCACCCTCTAAAGGACCACGTTGAATTTTCATTTTATGGGCAGTTTGCCAAGTACGTAAAATCACTTCACCCACGCGACCCATCGCCTGAGAGTCCGATGACATCATGGCAATCGCGCCTAAATCTTGCAAAATATCTTCAGCGGCAATGGTTTCACGGCGAATACGGCTTTCTGCAAAAGCAATATCTTCAGCAATTGCAGGGTCTAAATGATGGCAAACCATAAGCATATCTAAATGCTCATCAATGGTATTAATCGTATAAGGTCGCGTTGGATTAGTTGAAGATGGCAATACGTTACTTTGCCCAATCGCTTTTAAAATGTCAGGTGCATGCCCACCACCCGCACCTTCGGTATGGTAGGTATGAATCGTACGATTTTTAAATGCGGCTAAAGTTTCTTCTAAAAAACCGCTTTCATTTAAAGTATCTGTATGAATTGCCACCTGCACATCAAACTCGTCCGCCACACTCAAGCAGTTATCAATAGCTGCTGGTGTTGAACCCCAATCTTCATGCAGCTTTAAGCCAATCACCCCAGCTTTAATTTGCTCTCGAATTGGGTCTGGTAAACTCAAATTACCTTTACCTAATAGACCAATATTCATCGGCAAATCATCAATGGCCTGTAACATGGTAGCAATGTGCCAAGGTCCCGGAGTCACGGTAGTTGCAGAGGTTCCTGCTGCTGGTCCTGTACCGCCACCGACCATTGTTGTTGTACCCGACATTAACGCAGTTTCAACTTGTTGAGGACAAATCCAATGAATATGCGTATCAATACCGCCTGCTGTTAAAATTTGCCCCTCACCCGCAATTACTTCTGTTGCAGCTCCTAAAGGAATCGTAATGTCAGGTTGAATATCAGGGTTGCCAGCTTTTCCGACTTTCCAAATTCGGCCATTTTTTAAGCCCACATCAGCTTTAACAATTCCCCACCAATCCACGATTAAAGCATTGGTAATGACCGTATCAGCAACTTCATCAGCTAAAAGCTGTGATTGCCCCATCCCGTCACGAATAACTTTTCCACCACCAAATTTAACTTCTTCACCATAAGTCGTTAAGTCTTGCTCAACTTCAATAAAGAGCTCTGTATCAGCCAAACGAATACGATCACCAACCGTTGGACCAAACATCTCAGCATATGCACGACGTGACATTTTCATAACTTATTACTCATCTCTTTCATTATAGTTGTTATGTTTAATCCAACTTACCCATGACGCGGCCTGCGAAACCATAAACTTCTCGTTTACCGACCAAAGCAACAAGCTCCACTTCTCGAGTTTGTCCCGGTTCAAAACGAATTGCTGTACCAGCTGCAATATTCAGTCGAAAACCCTTCGCCATTTCGCGATCAAACTGTAATGCATCATTTGCTTCATAAAAATGAAAATGAGAACCCACCTGAATAGGCCGATCACCAATGTTGGCAACTACAACTCTTAAAGTTTGTCGCCCAACATTCAGTTCAATATCGGCATCTGGGGTGATGATTTCGCCGGGGATCATAAGCGTTCCTTTTATACGATTGGCTGATGAACAGTGACTAATTTCGAGCCATCTGGAAAAGTTGCCTCGACCTGAACCTCAGCAATCATTTCTGGCACACCATCCATTACATCTTCGCGCTTTAATAAAGTTGTACCGTAATGCATTAAGTCACTGACCGTCATGCCGTCTCGTGCACCTTCAAGTAAAGCTGCTGAAATAAAAGCAATAGCTTCCGGATAATTCAGTTTCAAACCACGAGCTTTACGGCGCTCAGCCACTAAGCCCGCAGTAAAAATGAGTAACTTATCTTTTTCTGTTGGATTGAGTTCCATTTCTCTTTCCTAAATAGCATCTAACTTTCTTTAAGCAAAATACGTGCTCAAAAACAGCATACTTGTTTTAACTGTTTTTTAAATACGCAATTTAACGTAACTTAGGTTTTCCAAATTCTTGGAAATTCTTCTTCTAAATCAAACCAATAATGTCTTAATCTTGCTCGTATAGCTGCAAATGTATCATGACAATGTCGGACATCATTTCCCAAAAAACGGGCAGAAACCACATCATCCAATAAGGTTAATGTGACAGGCGCCTGCATACGCATCATTAATTCTCGAATGAGTTCTAACTGTTGTTCTAAGTAAAATGATGACCGATATTCCTCAGGAGCCACTGCCCAAAAGCTTCCCATTACGGCTTGATTATTCATGCCTAAACATGAACTCAGCCAACGATCTTCTCCTTCAAAATACAATGTATCTGCGACCAACAATTTATGTTCCCGCCACAATTTAAATTGGTTGTGATAACTCCCCTGAACAAAACGCTCAGCACGTGCCTGCCGCCCAAGTACCAGCATATCCCACCCAATAAAACTTGCAGCCTGATCAAGATAAATATGAGTTTCTGAATGCGCTAAAGCCCCATCAAACAACATCGTTTCTTGTGGAACCCATTCTAAAATGGACTGATCTTTCACTTGTAAATGAATATGCTGAAAAGCTTGCTTCCCATTGGTTTTGTACCATTTCCCTGCTCCAGGAGTCGTTACTACCGCATGAGCTTGATCTTTAGTTTCAATTTCAAAAGTAAGATGATCTCCTCCTGCAATTCCTGCTGGCGGATGTACAATAATCGCATGGCATACACCGGTTCTTTCAGGCCAGAGCATTTTTTGCACCCTAACAGGGCCACAATGCTTTCTATGACTCATTATGGTGCGTGAATTTTCAAAACAAAAACCGAGTTCTAGTTGCGCATACCAAAATGGTGCTGAAGAATTTTTTGAAAACGGTTGTGCCTGATTCATTCTGGGTCATATGTTCAAAAGAAGTGCTTAAACCTATAAGCAAAATACGCACCAAATATCAAAATAAGGCAATTGATAAAATTAGATACAATTTTTCGATTTTAATGAGTTAAAAAATAATCAATGTCTAACATAAAACCACAGTAACTTATGGAATTGTTTATACAATAGCGCCCATCCTCGCTCTTATAAATTTTTCCATGAAAATCTTTTTCGTGTTAGTACCATTTGTATTTTTAACTGGGTGTATTTTTGGCCAATCTAGTGAGGTCAAACGTGCAGAAAAACTATTAAATAATTTTCAATGTAAAAATGTTGAAACAAGTGAAATACCTACAAGTTCTATCAATTCTTATTACCAACAAACTTTAGCAGTCAGTAAAGACAAAGCAACCTCTTATGTAAAAAGCTATAACGATGGTGAAGAATTATTCGCTATGCCTTTGGATGAAGTGGTAAAGCAACAATATGAACTTTATAAATCAGCATGTGACTCTCTAGGTGGAGTTTCAGCGCAACCGTAATTTATAAGGTATTCATTAAATTGTTTTAGTGGATACCTGCTTTTTATTTTTGTTCTAATAATTATTCAAAATTTACTCACTTTACCTTTTGTTAAAATTAAATTACATACTTAAACTTTTATTAAGCTCTCATATTTCATAGCCTGTTTACTTGTTTTTTATTTATTTTCCGAGGTTTAGATCATCATGAAAAAAACATTATTATCAGTTGCACTTGTAAGTGCTCTTCTTGTTGCTTGTAGCAAAAACGAAAATAAAGCCGATACAACAACACAAGCCTCTGCTCCAGCACAAACTACAGAGATGAATAACAATGCAGTAGATACCGCGCATACAGCCGAAAACTCACTAGATTGGGACGGAACATATAAAGGCACTCTTCCATGTGCAGACTGTGAAGGTATCAAAACTAAATTAGAGTTAAAAGATAATAAAACTTATGAATTGACTGAAACCTATCTTGGCAAAGGTGATAAGAAACCATTTGAAACCCATGGTACGTTTACTTTTGACAAAGATAATACTTCTGTAATTACCTTAGATGATAAATCTCAAAACCGTAAATTCTTCATTGGTGAAAATACGGCAACCGCTTTAGATATGGAAGGTAAGAAAGTTGAAGGCTCTTTAGCTGAGCACTATGTATTGAAAAAATAATTATTTTTAATAATAAAAAAACCCGCTCATGTGAGCGGGTTTTCTTTTGAAATCAATTCTTAGTGAGCTGCGAATTGGTTCATTGTATTTTTAGCATCATCATGTGCTTTAAGTGCGTTGTCACCAGAGAATATTTCTTTGTGATCATCACCGATATCAGACCCCGCCATTGCTTGGTGTTTCACACAAGCGATACCACCACGGATTTCTTTACGTTGTACGCCAGCAACATAAGCCAACATACCTTCAGAACCGAAGTAACCTTGTGCAAGCTCATGTGTAGAAAGAGCAGCAGTATGGTAAGTAGGAAGTGTGATCAAGTGATGGAACACACCCGCTTCACGAGAAGCATCTGCTTGGAATGTACGGATCTTAGCGTCTGCATCAGCAGCTAATTCAGTAGCATCGTACTCAGCGCTCATTAATTTAGCACGGTCGTAATTCGATACATCTTTACCTTCAGCAACCCAACGATCGTAAGCTTGTTGACGGAAGTTTAAAGTCCAGTTGAATGATGGGCTGTTGTTATAAACAAGCTTAGCATTTGGAACAACTTCTTTAACACGGTTAACCATGTGAGCGATTTCTTCTACGTTTGGAGTCGCAGTTTCAATCCAAAGAAGGTCAGCACCATTTTGAAGGCTAGATACACAGTCAAGTACAACACGGTCAATTTGCGTGTCAGCACGGAACTGATATAAACCAGAAGCTAAACGCTTAGGACGGTGTAATTTACCATTACGTTTAATCAAGATTTCGTCTTCTTGAGCATCAGCAATGTCAATTTCAACAGTGTCTAAGAAACCAATGTATTGAGAAGCAATGTCACCTGGCTCTTTAACCACTGGGATTTTTTGAGTCAAGTCAGCGCCTTCAGAGTCAGTACGTGCAACGATGATACCGTCATCAAGACCCATTTCTAAGAATGCATAACGTAATGCATGGATTTTAGAGATGAAATCTTCATGTGGAACAGTTACTTTACCAGCTTGGTGACCACATTGTTTCGCATCAGATACTTGGTTTTCGATTTGAAGCGCACAAGCACCAGCTTCAATCATTTTACGAGCAAGTAAGTAAGTCGCTTCTTCGTTACCGAAACCAGCATCGATGTCCGCAATAATTGGTACGATGTGAGTTTGGAAACCATCGATTTGAGCAGTGATTTCAGCAGCTTTAGCAGTATCACCAGCTTCGTTTGCTTTTTTAAGCGCACGGAATAAATCGTTTAATTCTTTTGCATCAGCTTGACGTAAGAAAGTGTAGATTTCTTCGATCAATGCAGGTACTGAAGTTTTTTCGTGCATAGATTGGTCAGGAAGTGGACCAAACTCAGAACGAAGAGCAGCAACCATCCAACCAGAAAGGTAGATATAGCGACGTTCAGTAGTACCGAAGTATTTTTTATTCGCAATCATTTTTTGTTGTGCGATAAAACCGTGCCAGCAACCTAATGATTGAGTGTATTTGCTAGAGTCAGCATCATAAGCAGCCATATCACGACGCATAATCGCAGCTGTATATTTAGCAATGTCTAAACCAGTTTTGAATTGGTTTTGCATTTGCATACGTGCAGCATCTTCTGGGCTAATATCGCGCCAAGTGCTACCGAATTTTGCTTTTAGTTCGCGGATTGCATCAATCGCTGTTTGATATGTAGTCATGATATTGTCCTGTATTCATTTTAGGATTTCATCGATTAAAGCCTAGAGTCATGTACTTAAATTTCTTATGACACCAGCTGCTTCTTCATGAACACAGCTTAGACTTAGCCAATCAATTAATCCAATATCCTTTATTAATCTTCAGTATTTATTTAAAAAATGTACCGATAAATCGATATTATAGATAAAACCAAAAACTTTAACGCTTTGTTTATAAAAATAAAATTATTCTAAAGGAGTATAGAATTTTATTCTAAAAACTTAGTAAGTCTTATTTTTATACAATTTCTGAAGTTTTTTCCACCCATTTTTAACCTTAAAAGTCAATTGTAAATTAGGCTATTATGCCAATGTTAAAAGTCAATTTTCATGCTAGAAAGTAATAAGTTATATATAAATATATTCTATTTGTCACCTTCATACTTAAAAATGCTGAAAAGACAATAAAATCGAGCGTTTGAAGTACTTTTTACACCTACTTAATTCCTACAAAAAATGTCGTTTTTCTCATCATTTTTTCACACAATAGTTATTAGATATGGCATAATTTGAAACAATTTCAGGGTTTTATTTTCGGTATTTTTTTTATGAATCTGGAGCGAGTAGATCTTAATCTATTAATATATCTTGATGTACTTCTTCGTGAAAAAAATGTTACACGCGCAGCCGAACAACTTGGGGTAACTCAGCCTGCCATGAGTAATATTTTACGTCGCTTACGTAATTTATTTAATGACCCTCTTCTTATCCGTTCTTCTGAAGGGATGACTCCAACAGAACGTGCTCTTGAATTACAACCTCGTATTCGCGATGCACTTGCTGATCTCTCCATGATTTTGGAACCCCGTACCGAATTCCGCCCTTATACCAGTAATCGCGTTTTCCGCATTATGACATCGGACTATGCCGAGGCAACTTTAGTTCCTCGTCTTGTAAAAGCGCTCCGCTCTGAAGCTCCAAACGTTGTTCTTGATTTTCTTACACCAAGTGATGTGTCTTATAGAGACATGGAACAAGGTAAAGTTGATCTCGCAATTAATAGATTTAATGAAATACCGCAAAGTTTCCATCAGGTTTTAGTTTGGCGTGATAGTTTCAGTTGTATTCTTAACGACAAACACCCTGCTGTGACTCATCTAAATTTGAAAAGCTATTTAGATGCACAACATATCTGGGTTTCTAAAACAGGTATGGGTGTAGGTTTTGGCGTAAACCCCGACAAACAAGGTGGTTTAGGTTGGATTGATCAAGCATTAGAACGTATTGGTCAGCGTCGTAAAATTTCTGTATTTACTCGCCACTACCAAATGCCAGCGTTACTTGCTCAAAATGTAGACCTTATTGCCACCCTCCCAACACGGATGGCACGCCTACAAACACAAAATCCTAAACTGGTTATAAAGGATCCTCCTTTTTATATTCCAGAGTTCGAACTTAAAATGGCTTGGTGTCCGTTATTACATCATCACCCTGCTCATCGCTGGCTGCGCCAACTTATCTTATTTGTTGCTCGTCAAATGATTGAAGAGGAAAACCGTGAATTTCTAACCAACAATTCACAATTTTCTCACTATTAAATAAATTTTAATTTAATTGTCGATTTCAGGCGCTGGGCAATCAATCTGATTACCTCAGCGCTTTTTTATGTTAAAACATAGTCATAATAATGATGAATCTCAGGTGATTTGTGAGTCTCTTTCAAAATATCATTATCATCGTACTGCTTATCATCGGAGCAGGCTTTTTATCTTTAACCGAAATTGCACTAGCCGGTGCCAGAAAAGTTAAGCTAAAAATTCTAGCCGAAGCGGGTGAAGAACGTGCCCAACAAGTACTAGATTTACAAGAACAATCTGCTGACTTTTTTGCAGCCTCTCAAATTGGTCTAAATGCAGTCGCGATTTTAGGCGGTATTTTAGGTGAAGCTGCTTTTCGTCCTTATTTCGTCACTTTAGTGGACCGCTTCTACGCAGGTCCCTGGACACAAACAATCGGCTTTGCCCTATCTTTTACTTTAGTGACATCACTGTTTATTTTATTTGCCGATCTTATGCCAAAACGTTTGGCTATGATTGCACCTGAAAAAATTGCAATTAGTGTTATTAATCCAATTCAGGTTTTTATTAAGGTTTGCAAACCTTTAGCTTGGGGAATTAATGCAATTGCCAACCTGCTATTCCGTTTATTTAAAGTGAATACAACCCGAGAAGACAACATTACTTTTGATGATATTTCAGCAGTAATGGATGCAGGCGCTCAAGCAGGCGTACTTCAAAAACAAGAACATCACTTTATCGAGAATGTTTTTGAATTAGAAGAACGCAACGTACCTTCGAGCATGACTACACGTGAAAATGTTGTTTATTTCACTTTAAATGAACACGAAGATAGCATTCGCCAAAAACTAGCAGAATATCCTTATTCAAAATTTTTGGTATGTAATGAAAATATTGATCAGGTCATTGGTTACGTCGATGCCAAAGACTTTCTTGTTCGCATTTTAAATAATCAATCTCCAACACAATTGAATGAAACAACCATTCGTACTGTTTTGATGATTCCCGATACCCTAACCCTTTCGGAATTACTTGATCGTTTCCGCTCTACAAAAGAAAAATTTGCGGTTGTAATAAATGAGTATGCGCTTGTCGTTGGTGTTATTACTTTAAGCGATATTATGATTACAGTTATGGGCGACTGGGTAACCCCAATTGAGGAAGACCAGCAAATCATTAAACGTGATAATAACTCATGGTTAATTGATGGCAGCACACCAATCGATGACTTAAGACACGCACTTGAAATTGACGAAATGCCTGATGAAGAAAATTATGAAACATTAGCAGGCTTCATGATGTACCGCCTACGCAAAATTCCACGTCCAGCAGATTTTGTAGAATTTGGTGGATACAAGTTTGAAGTAGTCGATGTTGATCATTTTAAAATTGACCAGCTCCTTGTAACTCGAATTTTAGAACAAACCGAAGTACATTCATCAATTGATGAAAACTGATTTATATTAATTTAAATACCTCACAATTTTATGTGGGGTGTTTTTTAATCTAAATAAATTTTTCAAATATATGTAATAATTATTTTAGATTCATAAATTCAAGTTGCTCTTTTAATCTAAAAGCAATATTATTTAAATCATCACTTATATTAAATCTTAAACACTGAAAAATAATAGAATAATCCATATATCCCAATTAGCACGAAGCGACTAAGCCCCAATTTACATTACCACCAAACTTATGTAACTTAGCTCAAAGCCAGTCTTTAAATGGTTCTCCTTCTCATCTTACTCATCAAAACATATATAATGAAAAAAAATATCATATAATTTTTATTTTTATAAAACCTTTATAATCCATTATAATGAGTTATATTTATTATATGCTTACTATAATCCTAATATATATGTTCAGTATTTCGCCTAAATATACCTCTCCAACTGAATATATATTAACCAAATAAACTAAATATATTATTTGTCTTTTTAATAAAAATTAATAAGAATAACCAAGGTCAGAGTTTTGAATAAACTTGTTCAGTAAAACTATAGGCAAAGGATTGATTGTATGCTGACATTACTTGGTGTTGGCATGATTTTGTGCTTCATGTACTTAATCATGTCCAAACGTTTAAGCCCTATTATTGCTTTAATTCTCATCCCATTTATTTTTTCTCTTATTGCCTGGGGCCTAGGTCACTACTTTGAAAGTTTGAGTCACATTGAACTCAAAGGTCTCAGTGAGATGATGCTAGAAGGCATCAAAAAATTAGCGCCAACTGGCGTAATGCTTTTATTCGCAATTTTATATTTTGCCTTAATGATCGATGCAGGTCTTTTCGATCCACCGGTTAAATGGATTTTGAAAAAGGTTAAAGGTGATCCTTTAAAAATCACAATGGGAACCGTGTTCTTAACCACAATGGTTTCTTTAGATGGTGATGGCTCAACAACTTATATGATTTGTGTAGCTGCAATGCTGCCACTTTATCAACGCTTAGGAATGAATACACTCATCATGACTGCACTTATGCTGTTATGTAGTGGTGTAATGAACCTAACACCATGGGGTGGGCCTACAGCTCGTGCTGCAAGCGCCCTGCAAATTGATCCAAGCCACATTTTTGTACCAATGATTCTTCCTATGGTCATTAGTATTGGTTGGTTATTCTTCTTGGCATATTTATATGGTCGTTACGAGCAAAAACGTTTAGGCGTTATTGAGCTTGAAAGTCACCATGGCGACAATATTACCGTATCGAAAGATCCTGAAGCGACTCGCCCACATTTACGCAAAGTAAATATGGTGCTCACAATCATTCTTATGATTGCTTTGATCAAAGGCATTTTGCCTATGTCTGTATTGTTCATGATAGCGTTCTGTATCGCAATGCTCATTAACTACCCAGATGTTGATATGCAGAAAAAACGTATTGCAATGCATGCAGACAGTGTCTTAGCTGTTGTGGGCTTAATTTTCGCAGCGGGTATTTTCACAGGTATCTTATCTGGTACAGGTATGGTTGAGGCGATGTCTAAAGAGTTCGTCGCAATGATTCCTCCGAGCATGGGCCCATACCTTGCACCGATTACTGCTTTAGTAAGTATGCCTTTGACATTCTTTATGTCAAATGATGCTTTCTTCTATGGCGTTTTACCTATTCTTGCTGAAGCTGCTTCACATTATGGTATTAGTGCAGAAGCGATTGCTCGCGCTTCGATTGTAGGTCAACCTGTACACTTGCTATCACCTCTTGTTCCATCAACCTATTTGTTATGTGGTCTTGCTAAAGTCGATTTTGCTGACCATCAAAAGTTCACTTTAAAGTGGGCATTTATAACTTGTATGGTATTGATGGGAACCGCTTTAGTGATTGGTGTTTTCCCACTCTTTAGCACGCTTTAATTATTCATATGCAATAAAAAAGCCCCAAACGGGGCTTTTTTTTATTTCTGTACATATTCAATTAAGTGATCTAACACAATGTGAAAATGCAATGTAATGTCTTCTTCTAAAATTTTATAGGCATTATCGAATTGCACCATTGGCCAACCTTCTTTCCAAAATGGAAAAATATTGTGTAGACCCTCAGTCACGATCGCATCTTCACGACTAATCGCTTGAGCAACTTGAGCTAAAACCTGAGCGGTTTCTGCCCCATCCATCGCTAAATAATCAAGACCACGTGCTTTAAAAATACGGATACGGTCTTTTTTATAACGAATCTTTTTCGCCTGACCTGAATTCAAGCCTAATGCCAACGTAGCAGCTTCTACAAACTTGTCTTCAAAGTTTGCGCTTAATGCAACTAAAGCCTGTTTATGTGCTTCTTGACGCCCAGCTTTCCCCCCATTACGGATAATCTCATTTGCTTCCGTATCAAGCTTATCTTTTTTCATAGACTGTAAAATGTCTAAAATTTCGATATCGCTTAGAGATTCAGGAGATTGCTCAAACATAGGAGTCCTTATACATAAAACTAAAGGCATATTCTCTCATAAAAGCGATACTAAAGCAGAGTAAAATTTTAAATAGCCTATTAACTTGACTATTTTTATAGTTCTAACTTCAGAGACTACACTCATAAAATCAGATAATTCTTTGGTTATAATTTTAATTATTTGCAAAATTAATTTTACCCAGATAATATAGTTTTACCCAGATAAAATATACAGCTAAAATGAATACTAAAATCACCTATACTGCTTTCACTGGAAGCACGCTTATTGCGAGTGACTCCCTAGTTGAACTTGCAAAAAAACTCAAAGATCTTCCAAAAACAACGGAAAATATTCTGATTTTTAATGATCAAACAGGTCAACAAATTGATCTTGATCTTTCTGGTTCAGAACAAGAATTTCAACAACGTTATGCTGAACCGGAAGAAATTAAAAAAGTTGGACGACCTAAACTCGGAGTAATTTCTCGTGAAATCACTTTACAGAAAAAACATTGGGATTGGTTAGATCAACAAAGTGCGAGTGCATCAGCAGTAATTCGTAAGTTAATTGATAAAGAGTTAAATAACCCAAATTCTGAAGGTAATATTATGCTCGCTAAACAAGCCATCGACCGTTTTATGTCTGCCATGTTGGGTAATATGCCAAATTACGAGGAAGCAACACGCGCCTTATATCAAGGTGATCGAGATATATTTTTAAAGATGATTCAGAGCTATCCTAAAGATTTAAGAGAATATTTAACTTTAAAAACTCAAAGTATTTTCTAAACCCAATAAAAAAAACCCGCTTCCGCGGGTTTTTCAAAATCAATTCAATCTACTAAAGACGGACTAATTCCACAACTTTTTCAACTGCTTCTTCTATCGTTTCAGCAGTAACTTCTGTATCTATGCCATCCACAACCGTAGTGATAACCACAACACCTGTCTCACGCAATAAAATAATTTGCTCAGCAGTTAAGTTGGCTTTTGCAATCGCAACTACACCTTGTTGGATCAATAAGCTTTCTAAAACTTGAGCTTTCTCGATTAACTGTGCAGAAATCCCAATCACCGCAGGTTTTTGACCTAGACGTGCAGCACGATCTTCAGCAGTAACAGGATTGCTATGTGCAGTCCACTCTACCGCAGACTCAACCATACCCGCACCAACCGTTACATTGCTTAAACGATCAATGAAAATAAATGAACCTGTATATCGTGAATCTTGATATTGATCAAATACAACTGGTGCATCAAACTCAACAACAACGTCTGCAATTGCATTTAACTCAAGCTCTTCAACCTGAGTATGCTCAAGCGTATTCACATTCACACGATAGTGAATGTTAGTTACTTTGGCAGGAACAGTCTGTGTACCAATTTTAACGTTGTACAACTTGCCTTTCACTAGTGGATGTTCATTCATCCATACTACTGAAGCACGAACACTGCGAGAAATTAATGGCTGTTCGCCTGCACGTACTAATACATTGCCACGGCTAATATCAATTTCATCATTCAACGTTAATGTAACGGCTTGACCCGCAACAGCTTGGTCCAGATTTCCATCAAATGTTACGATTTCTTTAACTGTTGAACGCTTACCTGATGGTAATGCAACAATTTCATCACCCACATTGATTTCACCTAGAGCCACAGTACCAGCGAAACCACGGAAATCGAGGTTTGGACGGTTCACGTATTGAACAGGGAAACGAAATTCGTGTTTGTTTGATTCACGACTAATTTCAACTGACTCAAGAATGTTCATCAAGGTTTGACCCTTGTACCAAGCTGTATGCTCAGAAACATTTACCACGTTATCGCCATTTAAAGCAGAAATCGGTACAAATTGAATATTGGCTGGACGACGATCGCCCAATTGACTTACAAAAGCATCATATTCAATCTGAATTTCAGTGAAGCGTTCAGGTGAATATTCAACCAAGTCCATTTTATTAATGGCAACAACAATATTCTTAATACCAAGCAAACTTGCAATAAAAGTATGACGACGTGTTTGTGTTTGCACACCATAACGCGCATCAATCAAGATAATTGCAAGATCAGCTGTTGATGCACCTGTTGCCATGTTACGGGTATATTGTTCATGCCCAGGTGTGTCAGCAATAATAAACTTACGCTTTTCCGTTGAAAAATAGCGGTAAGCCACATCAATGGTAATACCCTGCTCACGCTCAGCTTGCAAACCATCTACAAGCAATGCCAAGTCTGGTGCATCACCTGTGGTTCCTACTTTTTTACTATCACGCGTTACAGCTTGCAATTGATCTTCGTAAATCAATTTTGAGTCGTAGAGTAAACGTCCAATTAAAGTACTTTTACCATCATCTACGTTACCGCAAGTCAAAAAGCGCAGAAGGTCTTTTTGTTCATGTTGCTTCAAATAGGCCAAGATATCTTGACTGATTAATTCTGATTGATGAGACATTGCTCAAACTCCACAAATTTAGAAATTGTCTTAGAAATAGCCTTCTTGCTTTTTCTTTTCCATTGAGCCCGCTTCATCATGGTCAATCATACGACCTTGACGCTCAGAACTCGTGGCTAAAAGCATCTCTTGGATAATTTCAGGTAACGTATCTGCTTCAGACTCAACTGCACCAGTTAATGGATAACAGCCAAGCGTACGGAAACGTACAGACTTCATCTGTGGAACTTCACCCTCTTTTAAACGCATACGCTCATCATCAACCATGATTAACGTACCACTACGCTCTACAACTGGACGAACAGCAGAGAAATAAAGAGGAACGATTTGAATATTTTCTAAATAGATATATTGCCAGATATCCAACTCAGTCCAGTTAGATAAAGGGAATACACGAATACTTTCACCTTTGTTCACTTTACCATTGTAAAGATTCCAAAGTTCAGGACGCTGGTTTTTCGGATCCCAACGATGCTTACTATCACGGAATGAATAAACACGCTCTTTCGCACGTGATTTTTCTTCATCGCGGCGCGCACCACCAAAAGCAGCATCAAATTGATATTTATCCAAAGCCTGTTTCAAAGCTTGGGTTTTCATAATATCTGTGTATTTTGAGCTACCATGATCGAATGGATTAATTCCAGCTTCGCGACCTTCTTTGTTCTGATGAACAATTAAATCAAAGCCATGCGTTTTTGCCATGTTATCGCGAAATGCGATCATCTCTTTAAATTTCCACCCAGTATCTACATGTAATAATGGGAATGGAAGTTTAGCTGGATAAAATGCTTTTAACGCAAGATGAAGCATTACCGCCGAGTCTTTACCAATTGAGTAAAGCATGACCGGATTTTCAAATTCAGCAGCAACTTCACGGATAATATGAATGCTTTCAGCTTCAAGTTGCTTGAGATGTGTGAGTCTTGATTCAGTCATGAACACGTCCTTCTCTATCCATTTTGCCCATAAAATCTAGAAGTGGTATTACACCACCACGTAGAAGACCATGTGGAGGAACGAGTGCCATAACAACTCCAATTTTTCGTGATAGATAATCCAACTATAAGCCTATATAAGGCTTATAGCATTAGTTATGCATTATAGTGATTTAAAACCGATTCCTTTTGCTTGTTTTTTCATATTGATATTCGATTTCATCATATACATATAATATGCTGATTCACTTGCATAACTTGGCAATCGTAGCCTGTGTAGCCAACTTAAGCAAATCATGATCTGCTCTTTAGATTTCTCTAAAAGCCATAAAAAAAGAGAAGCCTTAATAGCTTCTCTTTTCTAAAGCATGATCTAATCTTAGAAACCAAACATTTTACGTTCTAATGGAATTTCTACACCTACAGAAACTCCATTATCTCGACCATTACGATCTGAGTCTGTTATCCAACCATTAATTTTTAATGGAAGTGTTGGTTTTATATAATGCGTCCAAGTCAGGTCTAATCCTTTAATTGTATCCTTCTCAGGAAAAGCCTGATTGACAGTAAGGCTTAATGGATTCACTTTGGCATAAAGAACACGTCCACTTAAACGATTCATCGTATCAAAGCTGATATTCCCCCCTACTGAATACATTTGACCGTCACCGCCCATAGCATGACCTAATGGAAAACCTTGTTGGTAAAAGCCATCATGATATACATAATGTGTATAAGAAATTCCTGTCTTTTCTCCCAGATTTGTACGAGTGTCAGCCCATTCTGCATACAGTTGATATGGCATATTTTTATAAACTGATGAAAAATCTGTACCTGCAAGATACATCCATTTTGCAGGCAAATAACCTGCTTCATCTTCACCAATCATCTGCCCATATATACTTACAGGGATCTGTAATAAAGGCTGTAAAGATAAACGGGCATCAAATCCACCCAATTGATTTGATGGATCTTCACTACCATCTTGTACATTGTCATGGCCAACTATTGCTTTCCAGAAACGGTCCCAGTTTTCAGAACGATCGCCACCGCCAAATTGTATTGCTCGAGATGCGCCTAATTCTAGATAAGGTAAAGGCTGTGCAGTCAAACGCATGCCCAATAATTTAACCCCTGGATCAGATTCATAATCCTGTAATCGTCCAGCGAATAATTGATATTGCCAAGGTCCAATCCAAGATAACCATTTTGTTTCAAAAGCGTCTTGTACAGCACGTTGCATGGTCACACCATACACAGGACGACTTGCATCTCCACGAATCAAGCTACCATCATGTGCAGGACCCCAATAGGTTGGAACTTGTCCAGCAATCACCCATTGATTCCAGAATTTCCCCGCCAAATATGAACCTTCAACATTTACTTTATGGTTATTCTTAATAAGTAATTTATCTTCTGCATTAACACGGAGTTTAGCATCCCAATTTTCTCCACCTGCATTAAACTCGGCAGAAAGCTGATATTTTGCATTTTGTTGATCAGCAAAAGTATGGGGCATTGCTTTTTGATCAGTTTCAGCAAATACGCCAAGCTTCACAGTTTCATTATCTGCATCTAAAGCATGCTTTACTGAATCCACAACTTTTTGCTGCGCATTATTATTAATTTTTGCCTGAGATAAGGCACGCTGAATTTCATCTCCACTTAATGGCCAGGTTGAGGTGCTGATTTGAATGACACCTTGTTGATTTAACCAGTTTAAATCTGCGCGTAAATTCGCATCATTTAACACTAAACCTTGTGCAAAAACAGCTGAAGAGGCAGCTGCTAATAATGCAATTGAAAGTGTTTTTCTTAGAAACATGTCAGCACAATTCTCAAAGTTATTTATGAGCAACACATTAGTTTTTTTATCAGAACTTTGCAATTGTTAAACTGTGCAATTACATTTTTTAACGCTATTTTAAGATTGGTTTAAATAGGTAAGTTTTTGAGATATAAAAGTAATAAAAAAAGGCAGTATAAATACTGCCTTTTTTGCCTTTAGAGAAGATTAACCTTCTTTACGACGCATGTGCGGGAATAAAATCACATCACGAATACTTGGAGCATCGGCAAATAACATGACCAAACGATCAATACCGATACCTTCACCTGCGGTAGGTGGTAAACCATACTCAAGCGCTTCAACGAATTCTGCATCGTAATGCATTGCTTCATCATCACCAGCATCTTTTTCTGCAACTTGGGCTTGGAAACGCTCAGCCTGATCGATTGGATCATTTAACTCGCTGAAACCATTTGCCAATTCACGACCACCAATGAAAAACTCAAAACGATCAGTAATATGTGGATTATCATCATTACGGCGAGCAAGTGGAGATGTTTCAGCTGGGTATTCAGTAATAAATGTTGGCTGACGAAGTTTGGTTTCAACAGTTTCTTCAAATACAATCGTTTGAAGTTTACCTAAACCAAAACCAGGCTTAACTTGTTCTTTTAACTCTTCACGAATAAATTGAGCAAGGAACTCACGGTCACCAACATTTTCAGGTGTAAACTGTGGATTATTCTCTAAAATCGCATCAGACATAGAGATTTTCTTGAATGGCCCTTTGAAGCTAAACACTTCACCTTGGTAAGGCACATCAGTTGTACCCAAAATATCCAAAGCCAGCTTTTCAAGCATGTTTTCAGTTAATTGCATCAAGTCTTTATAATCAGCATAAGCTTGATAAAACTCGATCATTGTAAATTCAGGGTTGTGACGCGTTGATACCCCTTCATTACGGAAGTTACGGTTAATTTCAAACACACGTTCAAAACCACCAACAACTAAACGTTTTAAATAAAGTTCAGGTGCAATACGCAAGAATAACGGCATATCCAAAGCATTGTGATGTGTTTCAAACGGACGTGCAGACGCACCACCCGGAATCACGTGCATCATTGGCGTTTCAACTTCCATGAAACGTTCATTGTTTAAGAATGCTCGAATACCTGCAACAACTTTGGCACGGATTTCAAAAGTTTTACGTGTTTCTTCATTCACAATTAAGTCAAGGTAACGTTTACGGTACTTAACTTCTGTGTCATTTAAGCCATGGAATTTATCTGGTAAAGGACGAAGAGATTTTGTAAGAAGTTCAAAACCTTCAAGGTGAACATATAGGTCACCTTTTCCTGAGCGTCCGATATAACCTTCGGCAGCAATAATGTCACCAAGATCTAAACCTTTAATGGTCTCAAGAATATCTTTTGGTAAACCTTTACGGTCAACATATAACTGAATACGACCTGTCATATCTTGAATAACCATGAAAGAACCACGGTTTAACATGACACGACCAGCAATTTTCACATAGACATGCTCAGCGCTTTCAATTTGTTCTTTCGACTGATCTTTAAATTGTTCTTGTAGATCAGCAGCGTAATGTTCACGCTTAAACGTATTCGGCCAAGGACTCTTTCCAGTTTCCTTCGCAACATCTTGGATTTGCTTTAATTTGGCATGACGCTGTGCAATTAAATCGTTTTCGGAAATAGTTGGTTCAGAAGTCGATTGAGCGTTTTGTTGCGTCATCTCTGCCTCGATTAAGTAAAAATTAAGTGCTATATCCTAACAGATTGCGGGAGTTTTTCGAATGATTTCAATCAAACAAAAATGAAAAAAGACAATTTTATAGAACAAAACACTACTTTTTAAAGGCAAAATGACTTAGACCAATCGCTAAGATCATTTTTTAAAGCATTTAGTAAAATATAAAAAAATCCAAATAACCTCGATATTCGAAAGGCCCTATTTGCCTTTTATTTTATCAATGAGATTGTGTCGTAAATAATGAAAATTCTATTTTTACATGGCTTGGATTCGTCCCGTGAATCGACAAAGTTCCATGCCATTTTACATCCTGAAAAATTTTGTATTGACGTCGATTATCGTAACTTAAGTTATGCATCTGTTGAGTACTTTTACCATCAGGCGATTCAGACGATCAAACCAGATCTATTGGTGGGCCATAGCATTGGAGGCTACTGGGCACTAAAAACTGCTGCTCAACATAAATTAGCTGTGATTGTGGCAAATCCAAGTCTTACACCTAATTTTCGGGAAGACTACCCTCAGCTTTCTGAAGAGGAACTCACTCTCTCTAATCCTAAAATGGCCTATTTAGAATTAGGAGATGAGCAACTGGATATGTATCAGGTTCAAGAAAAACTTGCACCCTACATGAATATTGAAACGTTTGAAGGTGGACATCATCGTTTGGCCTATCCTTCTCGAATTAATGATCTGATTATAAAAATTTATAAAAAATATTTGGCTTAGATTTATATCGTTTGATTATAGAAAAAATGGTTTATAGGTGAATAAAAGAAGCTCTATTTTGCTTCTGCCATTTTTTTAACCACATCAAAACCTTGAACGAAGCCACTTTTCAACATGCCCATATATTCAGGTAAGGTGGCCAATTCAACTTTTAAGGTGGTTATATTATCTTTTTGGCTTAGAAAATATTTTTCTAAGGAACCACTCCAACCTTTAACCTCTTCACTTTCTAAATCTTCTTTACCCTCCTTAATCATGCCTAAATGTTTAAAAATCAATATTTCCGGTTTTTGCATTTGTTCAATGGTAGAAACCATCCCATTGCCTTCACCATCAAGAAAATAAGTTTTACCACCTACTTGCCAGTCAGTACGCATAGAAGAATCTGGTGCAAAGAATTTCGTCCAAGCGTTATATGTCTCGCTATTCCAAAGTATGTCCCACACTTTTTCTATAGGAGCATCAATTTCCACTTCATATACTAAATTTTCCATATTTCACTTCCCTGATTTATACCGTCTTAAATGACAGCAAATTTTAATTTTCGGTTTTAATCATGACATTCTGGAGCGTCGTAGTTTGTTGTTATTTAGCTTTCAAATGAGATGAATCTTTTAAATGATTAGACACTCTTTATTTCATAATATTTTCAAAAATAAAATTAATTATAAGAATGCATTAGTTATTATTCGTTTATGGCGAAGTTTTGCCTAAATAACCAGTTATTTGTCCTAACCTGCCATTCATCTTTGCTTACGAATGATTAAACTCCGTTATTTACTTTACTTTGAATGTAGAACTGCGTAAAAATTTGATATCCGATCAAAGGCACATTGGTTATTATTGACCGGATCGTAGTTACATTATTAATAGATGGAATAGTTTTACTGAAAGGCAGCTTTGAGCAAACTTATCAGTGCGGAGAGTCTCATGAAAAAATATCAATGTATCGTTTGTGGATGGATTTATGACGAAGCGGAAGGTTGGCCACAAGACGGCATTGCAGCTGGAACAAAATGGGAAGATATTCCTGATGACTGGACTTGCCCTGATTGCGGCGTTTCAAAAGCTGACTTCGAAATGATCGAAATCTAAGAACATAAAGTAAAAGGCCATGATAGACATGGTCTTTTTTACGAATATTACCAATCACCGTATTAAATAAATAATTCTAACTCTGGAGAAAAAAATGCATCCTATCGTCATTATCGGATCAGGCATGGCGGGTTATACCTTAGCACGTGAGTTCCGTAAGCTTAGCCCAGAGCAAGAACTTGTGATGATTTGTGCGGATGATGCAGTGAACTATGCAAAGCCAACATTATCAAATGCATTTGCAGGTAAAAAAGCACCTGAACAAATTCCTTTAGGCGATGCTGCTAAAATGGGTACTCAACTCAATATGCGTATTGAACCTTTTACTTTTGTAAAAGAGATTTTAGCTGAACACCATGAACTTGTTTTAGAAAAAGATGGTGTAACGTCAAAGCAACCCTATTCAAAACTGATTTTAGCTGTGGGTGCTAACCCAATTCGCCTTGCAATTGCAGGTGATGGTAGTAATGACATTCATGTTGTGAACTCATTGATTGATTACCGCGCTTTCCGTGAAAATCTAGCTCAGCGTAAAGATAAACGTGTTGTTATTTTGGGTGCTGGTTTAATTGGTTGTGAATTTGCCAATGACTTACTTCATAGTGAATATGACATCACTGTGATTGATTTGGCTCCGCAACCATTGGGTCGTTTACTTCCAGGACATATTGCTTCTGCTTTCCAGCAAAATCTTGAGGAAGCAGGAGTAAAATTTGCACTTGGAACTACGGTTGAAAAAGTAAGCAAAATTAATAATGGCGAAGATTATGCGATAACACTCGCAAACGGACAAACATTGGTTGCGGACCTTGTTCTTTCTGCAATTGGTTTACAGCCAAATATTTCACTTGCTAAAAGTGCAGATATTCAAACAAGCCGTGGAATTATTACCAATGGTTTACTGGAAACAAATCAAGCAGACATCTATGCAATTGGGGATTGTGCAGAGGTAAATGGTACTTTACTGCCATATGTAATGCCGATTATGCAACAAGCTCGTGCCCTCGCGAAGACACTCAGTGGACAACAAACTGCTGTGCACTACCCTGCTATGCCAGTTGCAGTAAAAACGCCAGCTGCTCCACTTACAGTTTTGCCAGCTCCAGTTGATGCGGAAGTGAACTGGGAAACAGAAGAGTTCGACGATGGTATGCTTGCCAAAGCAATTGACAATGAAGGAACATTGCGTGGTTTTGTATTGTTAGGTGCAACCGCAGGTAAACAACGCTTAACTTTAACAAAGCTTGTTCCAGATCTTATTCCAGCCCAAGCATAAGGTTTGTATCAGGAATACTCACTTAGAGAGTATTCCTTTAAGGAATGAATAACATGAATAGCGCCTTACAGTTTAACATTTCACCTTACACATCTTTCATGCAAGAAACCAAAGTCAACTTAGGCAATGGAATTGAATTACATGTAGAAGTTGGT
The DNA here is from genome assembly GCF_037027805.1 of Acinetobacter sp. 161(2023). NCBI lineage: Bacteria > Pseudomonadati > Pseudomonadota > Gammaproteobacteria > Moraxellales > Moraxellaceae > Acinetobacter > Acinetobacter sp. 161(2023). The sequence continues at coordinate 50,165 of NZ_JAZEYD010000013.1, forward strand.
GGAAAACCAGAACATCCAACCATTTTGCTTATTATGGGTCTTGGTGCCCAAATGCTTTTTTGGCCAGATTTCTTCTGTAAATCGCTGATTGATCAAGGATTTCGTGTTATTCGTTTTGATAACCGTGATATTGGCCTTTCTTCGAAAGTACGTCATGAAGGTAAACGCTTAAATACTGTCAAATTGATGGGCCGCTTTGCATTAGGGCTAACTAATCAGGGTGCACCTTATACGCTGCATGATATGGCAGACGATGTGTCTATGCTTATTGATCGTTTAGGCGTGAGCAAAGCACATGTGATTGGTGCATCAATGGGTGGAATGATTGCTCAAATTCTTGCAGCAAAATATCCAGAAAAGGTTGAGAAGTTAGGGCTTATGTTTACAAGCAATAACCAGCCCTTTTTACCACCACCTTTTCCGAAACAACTTTTGAGTTTAATTGGCAAACCCGAGACACGTGACGAAGAAGGTATTGTTAACCACAGTTTAAAACTATTTCAATTGATTGGTTCACCTGGTTATATCAACCAGATTGAAGCAATACAAACTGCGCGTAAGCTTTATCAACGTAGCTACTATCCTGCTGGTGTACTTCAGCAGTTTTTAGCAATATTATGTACAGGCTCCTTACTTCAACTGGACCGTGAAATTAAGCAACCCGCATTAGTCTTACATGGCTCTCGCGATCGCTTACTTCCACCTAGCCACGGTAAGGCTGTAGCAAAAGCAATTTCCGGTGCTAAGTTTGAATTAATTGATGGAATGGGGCATGATATCCCTGCACATTTTATTCCACAGCTTAGCGGTTTATTTGCGCATCATTTTAAATCATCAGACTAGGACACTATGGCTGCATTACCCTCACTAAGACAGCTATCATATTTAGTTACGTTGTCGGAAACTTTGCATTTTACTGAAGCAGCACGCCGCTCTTTTGTCACTCAATCGACGTTATCAGGCGGCATCATGGAGCTTGAACGTTTATTAGGTGGCGTTCTGGTAGAACGTGATCGTCAGAATGTGCGTTTAACACCTTTAGGTGAACAAGTCGTTGCTCGTGCCCGTGTACTACTAGCAGATGCTCAAGATTTAATGCGTTTGAGCCGTGAAATGAGTGAGCCGTTAACGGGTGATTTGCACTTGGGTGTTATTCCAACCATTGCACCTTTTATCCTGACACGCTTACTTAATGAAGTGCATCAGCAGCTACCTAAAATTCAGCTGCATTTACATGAAGCACAAAGTGAAAAAATTGTAGAGCGTCTGGAACACGGTAATCTAGACATGATCGTTCTTGCTCTACCGTTTGACACTAGAGGTCTAAAAGTCGCTGAAATTTCGAAAGAAAATTTGTACCTTGTATGTAGTAAACAAGATACAAATGCTCTTCAAGCAAATTCTCTAGATGATCTTGATTTATCAAGATTAATTTTGCTTGAAGAAGGCCACTGTTTACGTGACCACGTTTTAAGTGCATGCCCTATCGGTGAGCGTAAAAACGACAACCGTTTAAAAGCAAGTTCTTTACCAACGTTAGTTGAAATGGTTTCTTCTGATTTAGGCTTTACGCTTTTACCAGAAATTGCAATTGAAAATAGTATGATCAAGTTTAATGATCAGATTACTGCAAAACCAATTGAAGATGCTCCGAGCCGTACTTTAGCTTTAGTGACTCGTAAAAGTACACCATTGCAAAGTGAGTTCGATGTATTACTGCAAATTATGCAGAAGATCACCACAAGAATACATGAATAAAAAAAGGAGTCTTCGGACTCCTTTTTATTTTATTGCGGCGTTAAAGATGCCCACTTAAACACCCAAGCAGATGGCATATTCAAACTATTATCAGCAATAATTTTTTCTCTAATAATTTGTGCAATGGCATAATCATTTGCAGGGTCTACCATAACTCGTATTCCTTTAGTCGTTGCACTCGTTACAACCTTGTACCCTTTTGCTTCTAACTGCGACTGAAGCGTACTTGCCTTATTTTGATTAGCAGCTAGCGCCACTTGTACCATCCATTTCTTTTCACCATTTTCTAAAATTTCTTTAGCGACAGCTGTATCAAGTTGCTTTTTACTCTCAAAATTTTTCTTTTCTTCTACTTTCTTGGTGCGGGTATCTTCAATTTTCTTTTGGGCTACAAACTCATCTTGTTTTGGTTTTCTTTTTTGGATGATTATTTTTTTATTTTTCTCTCCACTTTTATTAGCTTTTTCATTAGATGAGTTTACAAAATAAGGATATATCGCTTGATCATCAAACCTTTGAAATACGATGATATCTCCATAACACTTCTGATCAGCATAGGCGGTCACTGGTATTATCCCCAAAAGTATTTTAATAAGTAAACTTCTAATAAAGCATTGCATCTTATTCATTTACCAAAGTTAAGTATATTTAATGCGGCGTATTAAAGTAGATTTCTCGTGATTTGTATATTTTTAAAATTCAATGTTTTATGTAAAAAATCACATATTTTCAAAACATATTGCAGTGCTTCAAATTATTATCGTTTATCCAGCAACCATTTAGAAAAACTAACTAAATTACTTTGAATTTCAGTCAATTAAAAAAGCCGACAAAATGTCGGCTTTTATTTAATCTTATGAACTCATTATTTAATGATTTCCAATAATGCCCTTTGTGCATTATGCAATTTTTCACCCTCTGCTGGCTCAGCACGAATCCAAGTACCATCACCTTGTAGCAGCCATGCTTGTTGATTATCTTGTAAGTAGTTCACCAAACCTTGTTGATAAATACGTTTTTTCAACGCAGGGTCTTCAACAGGGAAACACGCTTCTACACGATTAAATAAATTACGGTCCATCCAGTCTGCACTTGAACAATAAATACGTGCATCGCCATTATTACTGAAGTAATAAACGCGAGTATGCTCAAGGAAACGCCCTACAATTGAACGCACTCGAATGTTTTCTGATAAGTTAGGCAAACCTGGACGTAAACAGCAAATCGAACGGATAATCAGGTCAATCTGTACACCCGCTTGAGAAGCTTCGTACAATTTATTGATTAACTGGACTTCGGTTAATGCATTTACTTTAACAATAATTTGAGCTTTACGTCCTGCTTTAGCATTAGCAATTTCTTCATCAATAAAGTTAATGAGCTGAGCATGTAAGGTAAATGGTGCATGTAATAGCTTTTTCAATTTCGCCATTTTGCCCATACCGGTCAATTCTTGGAATATACGGTGTACATCTTCACACAGATCTTTATCCGTGGTCATGAGACCATAATCCGTATAAATTCGCGCATTCGTCGCATGGTAGTTACCCGTTCCTAAATGAACGTAACGTACCAATTTATTATTTTCACGGCGCACAACCATGATCATTTTGGCGTGAGTTTTATAACCGACTATGCCGTAAACAACAACTGCCCCAGCCTCTTGTAAAACGTTCGCTACTTCAATATTTGATTCTTCATCAAAGCGAGCACGTAATTCAATAACTGCAATAACTTCTTTTCCATTACGTGCTGCTTCAGCCAAAATTTGCACAATTTCAGAATCAGCACCACTACGATATAACGTCTGCTTAATTGCTAATACTTGCGGATCACGTGCAGATTCGCGTAGCAATTGAATAACTGGTGCAAAAGACTCAAACGGATGATGCAGTAAAATATCCTGTTTTTGCATTGCCGAGAAAATACTCTCGGTCTTTTTAAACACTTTAGGCACAACCGGCGTATGCGAGTCATAACGCAAATGAGGACGTTTAAAATTTGAAACCAGACGCGCTAAATTTACTGGACCATCAACTTTATATAATTGCTCATCAGTTAAATCGAACTCTTCAAGTAAGTACTCATAAATATGCTGTGGGCAGTTATGGGTTACTTCCAAACGAACTGCACGGCCAAAACGTCGAGAACTTAATTCACCTTTTAATGCTTTAGCTAAGTCTTCAACATCTTCATTCAGGGCTAAGTCTGCATTACGTGTAACACGGAATTGATAACATCCAGTTGCTGTCATTCCAGGGAATAAATCAGACACATGTTCATGGATAATTGCCGATAACATCACGTGATGTTCTTTACCACCAGTTAATTCGTCTGGTAGGCGTACAACGCGTGGTAATGAACGTGGCGCAGGCACAACAGCCAAATCAATTTGACGACCAAAAGCATCTTTACCTTCAAGCGTAATAATGAAGTTCAAGCTTTTATTAACAAGTCGAGGAAATGGATGTGCTGGATCTAGACTAATTGGAGTTAATACAGGTGCAACTTGTTCCTGAAAATATTTTTTTACCCAAGCAGACTGGGCTGGAGTTAACTCACCACGACGTAGGAAGCAAATATCTTCTTCACGTAGTTTAGGTAAAATTTGCTCATTTAAAATACGATATTGACGCTCAATCGCAGCATGAGCTGTTTCAGATATTTTTTGTAAAACCTGTCTTGGCGTAAGACCGTCAGGGCTACGGCTTTCATTGCCTAGAGAGAATTGTTCCATCACTCCTGCAACACGAATTTCAAAGAATTCATCGAGATTACGAGAAAAAATGAGCAAAAAATTCATTCGCTCAAGCAATGGATGTAAAGGGTCTACCGCTTGCTCTAATACACGCAAATGGAAGTCAAGAATAGACAATTCACGATTGATATAACGGTCATTATAACTATATTCTATTGGGGTCGTTGCTGTAATCGCTGTATTCATGTCTAACTCTATTCTCTATCCAGCCAAAATCTCTATAAACCAGTATGCTGCAAAAATATGACAATTTGGTAAAAACCAAAAAAATAATACATCTTTAAAACAGCATTATTCAGGAATTTGGGTGCTATTCATATAACGTAAAATAACGCGTTTTCGATATTGTAGTTTATGATCGTTACGGTGATCTTGATAATATTTCGGATCAGGCAATAATGCGGCTAAGAAAGCAGCTTGCTCACGCGTTAAGCTTTTAGCACTTTTACCATAATAATATTGAGAAGCCGCTTCAATACCATATAGATTCTTTCCAAACTCTACCGAATTCATATACACCTCAAGAATTCGGTGTTTTGTCCACATCCGCTCCATCATCCAAGTCGCGACAGTCTCTTGGCCTTTACGAATAAATGAACGCTTATTATATAAGAATAAGTTCTTTGCAAGTTGTTGAGATACGGTAGAACCACCAGCAACAACTTCACCCTCCTCATTATTACGCTCAAGGGCAAAACGAATACCCTGCCAGTCGAACCCATGATGATGAATAAATTTTGCATCTTCACCGGCTAAAATTGCATGTTTGAAATTATCGCTAATATCATCATAGTTACGCCATTCATGAATGATTGGCTCAGAAGTATCAGACCAATAATCAATTCGCATGAACATGGTTGTATCTACATCATGCGTACGCCACCAGACCAAACTCGAAAAAATCCAAAGTTGAATAAGGAGAATCGCCCCAATAAAAATTAACAACACGCGAACAATAAAAGCTTTCATGTTCGTCTTGATCTCCTGTATTCAACTTTTTTCATGTTAAGCTGTAAAGCATGTTCATATATAACAAAAGCATAGCATGACTCAATATCAGCCTCCGCACATTAATCGTAAACTCAATGTACAAACTTGGTGGCTGACCGCCCTGCTCATCACAATTAACGTAGGTTTGTTTGTCTGGCAAATTCTATCTGGCGTCGATATTAGCGATCCAGCCATGAAAGATGCTATTCATTGGGGAGCTGATTTTACACCACTTACTTTTTCTGGACAGCCCGAACGCTTATTTACCAGCATGTTTTTTCATTTTGGTTTAGTTCATCTCATGTTAAATATGTGGGCCTTATATATTTTTGGTAATGTCGCTGAAGCTTTATTTGGTCGGTTATATTTTATTGGTCTGTATTTACTTGCTGGCTTATTCGGTAGTCTTCTCAGTAGCTATATGACCATTCAAAATGGACATGTATTACTGCAACATTTTGATCAGAGCTTACTTCCCCATGTCAGTGCAGGTGCTTCAGGCGCCGTGATGGGATTAGGTGCTGCGTTAACAGTACTTTCCTTATTTCCACCACTGCCTCATCAAGCTTACATACTCGATAAAAAAGCATTATTAATGGTTATGGCAATCAACCTTATTTTTGGTTTTGTCGCAACTGGCATTAATAATGCCGCACATATTGGCGGCATGATGATTGGAACATTGCTTGCACTGATGTGGTACTTAAGCTATGTCAGCAAGTTAAAAAATACGCTCAAAATTTTAGGATTATTAGGCGCAGTAATCATTACAGGTGGTTTTTATATGTACTGTATACAACTCAACGCACCTTTGCTTCCGTTATGGCATGAAATCATCATCCAAAATCCTGGAATTATTCCCTAATTTAAATCTGGTTTAGCTCGCGTAAACTTTGTAATGGCGGTAAGTTACACAAGTAACCTAGTCGATATCGACCAATCAACGCGCAAACCAGCATCATGCCAAGGGGTAAAATCAGCCATATTTCATAATGCCACTGTATTGCCATATTCATTTTATAACTAGCAATCGCACTAATCACTTCTGCAAAACAGCAGGCTACTATGCCTGCTAACAATCCCAAAAAACCAATCTCAAAACTAAGCATCTGCTTCATTTTATTTTTAGATAAACCAAATGAGCGTAGTAAAGCAACCTCACGGCGTCGCTCGTCCATTAATAGGTTTAAACATGCAATCAGTACTAATACGCCTGAAAACCCGACTAAGGCAGCTAATACAGTCACAATTTTGACCAAAACATTCATTAAGCGTTTTACTTCATCCAAGATTCGATCAACATCAATAAATACTGTATTTGAAAATTGCTGAATAATGTTGATCATTTTGGGTTGGTCTTGCTTGGGTACATAAAAACTACCCAAATAACTTCCAGCATTTTCGTCTAAGGTTTTAGGTGAAAAAATAAAGAAAAAGTTAGGGTTGAAGCTTTCCCATTCTACGCTGCGAAAATTCACAACTTTAGCTTGTAACGTACCTTCTGGCAGACCAAAGGTCAGTTTGTCTCCAATTTGGATTCCTAAACTTTCGGCAGTTTTACTTTCGACTGAAACTTGCCCCACGCCATTAAACTGGGTTTGTCCTTTTGTAATGGCATTGTCATTCGGTAATTGATCCGATTGCGTCAGATTTAACTCACGGCGCAAAGAATTATTTTGTTTTATGGCTTCTTCTGAAAAAGGCACATCATTCTTTGCTACCATTCGGCCTCGGATATTTGGATAGAGCGGCGTGCTTTGCCAACCATGTAACTTTAATTGTTGCTCAAAAGGTTTTAAATCGAATGGAGGTAAACCATATACAAATTGATTAGGAGTCCCTTCAGGAAGCTGTTGCTGCCAACGCTGTAATAAATCCGTCCTTAATACACTAAGTACCGTAATGAGGCTTAAGCCTAAAGCCAATGCAGTAATTTGTAAGGCACTTTGTGAGGGCGAACGAATATAAAAAGACAAACGATTTTTCATCTTTTTTAAACTACGAAGCAATAGCCAAACAACGATATACAGCAAAATACAAAGAACAATAATCGCAGCCAGAACCATAATGCTGAGCATCAAGTTTTCACTCAACACCAAACTAAAGACAATCAGGCTACTAATACCAGCAAAAAACATAAAGAATAAAGATTTACGAGATTTGGCTTCTTCGCGAATTACCCGAATTGGAGGCGTATTTAAAAGCTCCCAAATACTTGGCAAAATAAAACCGAGCAGCACAATCACACTCGTAAAAATAGCGATTGGTAAAGGCCCAAGTAAAAGTGGTATTAGCGAAAAACTTAACTCTAATTGAGGAATTAATTGCAGCATAAGTTGCAGCAATCCATACCCCATGACTAAACCTAATAGGCTGCCCATCACAATTGAAATCGTACTGACAATACCAAGCAATCCAATATAGGCCCATAAAATTTGGAACTTACTGGCTCCTAAGCATCTGAGAAGTGCAATATGATCTTGGTTTTGCTGAACATATCTTTGACTCGTTAAAGCGATGGCAATTCCACACAACAAAATCGTTAAAATATTGGCTAATTGCAAAAAGGTATCTAGGTTTTCAAGTGGGCGTAATAACCGACTATTTGATTCACTCGCATCACGTAAACGCAAACCTGCCGTTTCATCTGGTTCTTTAGAAGGTTGATGCTGTTGCTTAAATTGCTTTGAAAATGCCTGAACTTGTTCAGGTTGACCAGACATTAACAGTCGATAATCGATTCTACTGCCAGTTTGAATTGCATGAGTTTTGGCAATATCAGCTTGATGAATAATAACCGTTGGAGAAAAACCTGAAAAACCGAGTTCCTGATTTGAATCACGCACAATCACGCCACTAAAACGAAAGGTACCATCGGCAATAGAAACAGTATCTCCCCTTTTTACTTTTAGTAAGTCCGCTGCTCTTTGACTTAGCCAAACTTCACCAGATTGAATCGCTTGAGTTTTTGGCGCAATTTCAAGCTGTCCTCTTAGTGGAAATGCAGGTTCTATCGCTTTTACATTGACCATGACAAACTGATCTTGGGTATGCGCCATCGAACTAAACATGGTCACATTGGTTTGTTTCAGACCCAACTGCTCTGCCCTTTTTTTCCACGACTGTTCGATAGGTTCATTATTCGACAGAACTAAATCAGCACCCAACATTTGCGAAGCTTGTAAACTGACAGCATTTTTCACTTGGTCATTACTAAATTTCAGGGCTGTGGTTGCACTAATCGCAAGCGATAGAGCAATGATCAGTAGATATAATCCACCCGTACGAAAACTTTGTAGGAAGAGCGGTTTTAAAAGATTACGCATAATTTAACCACCCTGTACTGTCTTTAGTCGGCCATCATCTAACTCAACATGACGCTGACAAAGGGTTGCTAAATTACGATCATGGGTCACTAAAATCAGAGTCGTACCTAACTCTCGATTTAAATCAAAGAGCAAACTTTCAATTTCTTGTGCTGTCTGACCATCTAAGTTTCCAGTAGGCTCATCCGCAAAAATAATTTGTGGTTCTGCAATAAGAGCTCGTGCAATCGCCACACGTTGTTGCTCCCCTCCAGATAAGACTTTAGGTGTTTGTTCAACTTGTCGACTAAGACCTACTCGATGCAACCAATCTAAAGCTTTTTTCTCGGCGGTTTTATAATCAAAATCCTTACGTAATCGTAAGGGCAACATTACATTTTCAAGCGCACTCAACTGAGGTAAAAGTTGAAAAGACTGAAATACGAAACCAATATGCTGCATTCTGATTTGGGCACGTTGTTCCTCTGTTAATTGATGAACAGCTTGACCGCACAACCAAACTTCACCTTCAGATGGTTGATCTAAAGTTGCCAAAATTCCCAGTAATGTTGATTTACCTGAGCCAGAACGCCCAGTAATTGCCACCTGCTCCCCTTCAAAAATCTCTAAATCGATATCTTTTAAAATCGTAAACTGATTTTGGTTAATCTGAATAGTTTGTGTAACTTGATGGGCAGCAATGATGGGTTGTGGCATGATGTAAAAAGTCCTATGTATTCAGAATCAGGGTCGAAGTACAAATGTATAAATCTTTTTTGATTGGTTCCAAAAGCATCATGCTCATCTCATTAAGTATGCTGCCCATGCTTGTATCGGCGAAAACTATTTTAATTTTAGGAGATAGTATTAGTGCCGGTTACGGAATTGATCCCAAACAAGGTTGGGTACAATTACTGCAAAAACGTTTAGACCAACAGTATCCCAAACAACACAAAGTGGTCAATGCAAGTGTTAGTGGAGAAACAACTAGCGGAGCTTTAGCCCGATTACCTAAGTTATTACAGACCTACCAGCCAAATGTAGTAGTCATTGAATTAGGTGGGAATGATGGTTTACGTGGTCAACCACCACAAATGATTCAACAAAATCTGGCTCAACTAGTTCAATTGAGCCAAAAGCAAAAAGCTCAAGTTGTTCTTTTTGGAATGAAAATTCCGCCTAATTATGGAACTGCCTATAGCAAAGCTTTTGAAAATAATTATAAAGTTGTCAGCCAAAAATATCAGGTGAAGTTACTGCCATTTTTGCTTGATGGTGTCGCAGGGCAAAAACAGCTTATGCAAAATGACTTGATTCATCCCAATGCTCAAGCGCAGTCAAAGTTACTTAATTTAGCTTATCCATATATAAAAGGTGCCCTGTAGGCACCTTTTATCTTTAAGCATTATTTTTAATATAATCAGAAATCAAAAAAAGTAACTTCACCAGTTTCTAGCGAATATTCAGCGCCAACAACAATTAATTTACCTTGTGCAATCAAGCTTTCAAGCACACTTGAACCGTGACGTAATTGATTTACCGAAGCAAAAACGTTTGAACGTACCGCATGACATGAAAGTTTCTTCAAATCATTTTTTAAATCAGTTTGCATTAAAATTTCAACTGATGGACGAACACGGTTCACAATCGACATTAAGTTAGATGATGGTGGCTGATCAGGGTTCATTAATGTATCAATGGTCGCCTGAATCGCGCCACAATGACTATGTCCTAATACAACAACAACTGGGCAGTCATAACGCTCTGCCGCGAACTCAACACTACCGACTTGTGAAGGTGCAACGACGTTACCCGCAACACGAATTACGAATAAGTCACCAAGACCTTGGTCAAATACCATTTCTGCGGGTACACGCGAATCTGAACAACCTAATACAATCGCAAACGGATTTTGATCCTTTGCCATTTCAGCACGTTCATGATGCGATAAGGTTTTTGCAAGGGAAGTATTTCCATTTACAAATCGTTGATTACCCGCTTTCAGACGATCTAAAACTTCTTGCGCAGTAGGCATTTTATATTTCCATTGTTCTTCCAAGGTTGGAAATCATTTTAATGTGTCAAAATTTGAATGTCACTGACAAAAAATTAAATCCTTTTCCATAAAAATTTTAAAAATACCTCCTCTATTTGAATGTAGAATTTACTGCACATTTTCTACTGTTTAGTGAAAAAATAGACATACTTTCGCAAATGGATTGACTATAATTTTTCTCCTTTTGATCATTTGGCAAATGACTCATTAGCAAGTTTTTTCAATAATTCTTAAACTCGCTTATGTCTCAAGGATGAAATCTTATGACGACGCTGTTTGTATCAACCAAAACGACCATAAAGAAAACAGCTATGGCAATTGCCTTGGCTTGTAGCCTTACAACAATAACAGGTGTTTTTCAGACGCAAGCAGCTGATACGATGGATATAAACTTTCAGAATATTTTGCAGCAAGAGCGCAGTTGGGCAGGTTTACACAGTAAAAATTTAAAAGTTGGCGATGTAAAATGGTCATATAGTGAAGGTGGCTCTACCACTAAACCTACTTTGTTACTCATCCATGGATTAGGTGGGAGTCGTGATAACTGGAACCGTGTCGCCCGTTATCTTACAGCAAATTATCATGTAATTATTCCAGATTTACCTGGCAGTGGTGAAACTGTTGTTACGCAAGACTTTGATTATTCAGTTCCTAATCTTGCTGAAAAATTACGACGTTTTGTCGAAGCCGCAAATTTAAAAGGTCCAATCCATATTGCTGGCCACTCACTTGGTGGCTCAATTGCCCTACTCTATGCTGGACAATATCCATTTGAAACCAAAAGTCTATTCTTGGTTGATAGTGGTGGTATTTTCCGTTCTGCAAATACAATTTATTTAAAAGATCCTGTCTACTTAAAACAGCTGTTAGTGTCTAAAAAGGGAGACTTTAACTATTTGTTAAAGCAAACCATGTTTAACCCGCCATTTATCCCTAAAGAGTTTCTGGAAGCTCAAGAAAAGCTCATGATTAATCAAGCGCCTCAAACGCAAAAACTGGTTGATCAGCTTATTGCACTCAATAAAGTCTACACGCCCGATTCATTTGCAGTGCTCACGAAAACAATCGATGCACCGACACTCATTCTATGGGGTAAGCAAGATAAGATTATTAACGTAGAAGTAGCAAGTGAACTAAAACGACTTTTAAAGAATGCCCAGCCTCCGGTTATTTTAGAAAATGTCGGCCATATGCCAATATTGGAAGCTGAGCAGCTGGTTATTCAACAATATGTACCGTTTTTACTTAAAGTAGAAACAAATCAGACTTCAAAAACGACCACACCTTAAATAAAACTTCGGACTTGTGAGACCTTATGTCTACCCAACCGCTTATAGAAAAACTCATTGAAGCTCATCTTGATTTTTTAGATGAGGAATTTGCTCAGCCCCAAATCATTCAACAAGAATTTGAGCAATTTTATCATTGGTTGGGTAGTCGGCAACTACAACACCTCTGGACCTTTGAACAAATTCAGCACCTCATTCAAAAACAGATTTTAGAAACTCCTGCTTCTGATTTTTTGCTTGAACAAATTGCAGAACATATTCGCTTTGCACTAATTCATCCAGCCAATGAAAATACAACAATTGAAGATGTTATTCCTGTTTTAACAATTGACGGAATTGCGCAATATGTTGCAAGTAAAGAACAGCATCGTAAAAAAATTATTAAAACGATTGTTAATAATCCTGCATTTTCAGCGCTTTTGACTCAACTGATTCAACAAACGATGCATGATTACTTAGATGAATCTATGTCAAAACGTGTGCCGGGTGTAGGTCGTTTTATGAAAATGGGGAAATCTGTTCTAGAAACAGTGACTGATTCAAATCTAGACGACACGATTAATCATTATTTGCAAAAGAATATTTTAAAACTGAGTCAAATGAGTGAGCGCGTTTTAAACCAACATTTTGACAATGATAAGCTCTATCATTTTCAGGCAAATGTTTGGCATAAAGTTAAATCTATGCCACTTTCTGTTTTGAAAAATTATGTAGAAGTTCAAGATTTATCAAAAACTGTAGGTTTAGGACACGAGATTTGGGATCACATTCGCCAAACTGATTACCTGAAACAACAAGTCCATGATGGTATTTACACTTGGTATGTGCGTAATCAGGAACGTAATTTTGACTTATTACTGCGTGATCTCAATATTAATGAAAGCCTAGTACAACATGAACTGACTCAGTTGCTTGTGCCTGTATTACAGCAATTAGTTACAACGGGACATTTAAGACGTCGTGCTCGTGTTTACCTAGAAAAATTTTATTATTCTGAAAAAGCATTAGATATTTTAAATAACAAAGGCGCTTAAAGCGCCTTTGTTATTTATCTTGATTAGAAAGAATATTTTAAAGAAGCGTAATAAGCTCGACCTGGCTCATTGTAGGTTTGGCTGATCGAATTACTGTCTCTTAAAATTTGTTTATCAAACAAGTTACTTACGCCAACACGCGTACTAATATTGTCTGAAAATTTATAACCAACATTAATTCCAGCAGTACTATAGCTTTTTACAGTACTTGGCTTAATCGCAGAATTTGTTCCACCTGAACCAATGCCCAATTCGAGTCTATTTTCAGCAAACTGGCGAGATTTTTGACGGCCATATTGAGTGAAGACAAAATTTACATCTAACTGATCTGTAATGTCATAATCAAAAATTGAGTTAATCGTATAGTTTGGAACTAAAGATAATGGGTTACCCGTTTGCTTATCTTTAGAGTCCATCATGTAAGTAAAGTTATTGGTCCAACGAATGTCGCCAAAGTCTAACCCCAGACTTCCTTCAAAACCTTGAATTAATGCTTTAGGCGTATTTTCCCAGCGTAAGATATTCCACTTGGTATTAGTTACAGCTCCTGTATTTGCATTGGTGCTTGAACCATCAACTGTTCCAACAACATTTGTACCAGCCACAATCTTATCTTTATAGTCGTTACGGAACCACGTTAAGCTCGCATTCACGATGTCTTTTTGGAACTGGATACCAAGCTCTTTGTTTACCGAAGTTTCTGGTTTTAAATCACCATTACCTTGCAACAAGCAACGTGACTCAATATTGGCTGGGCAACCATTGCCGTTCGTACTGAGTAAGTATCCTTCGGCATTTTGATACATGTTTGGAGCTTTATAAGCTTTTGCTACCCCACCTTTTAAAGTGAAATAATCATTGAGTCGTTGAGTAACGTTTAAGCTTGGGCTCCAGTTAGAACCAGATTTGCTGTGATCATCGAAACGCAAACCTAATACGGCATCGGTGCTGTCGGTAAGTTTTAAGTTATCTTCGATATACGCAGAAGCAATACGTGATTCCATTTTACTGCGATTGCTTTTAGCTAATTGATCGCCATAACCTGAACCGCTGCTGTCTGTACCCTGATTTGTTGAAACATTGTCTTTAAATCTGTCCTCAACCCATTCAGTACCGAGTGTTAATACGTGTGGTACATAATATTCAAAAGGAATATTGGCTTCACCATTTAAACGAAGAGTCTCTAAGCGTGAAGTGACTTTGTTATCCAGATTATTAATTTTTCCTTCTGTGCTACCACCCAGACCTTCAGGAAGACGTTTGTTGTGAGTTTTATCATATTGAGCAACTAACTTACTCTTACCCCAAGACCAATCCCCTTCATGCGTTAGCGCATAGCTATCGCGATACATGGTATTGGTTTCTTTACCAATAAGTTCCGAAAGAATCGCATCGGCTTCAGCATTTGCATTTAACTGAGAATCACCAGAATAAATATTACCTTGTTTGCTAGAAGAGACATCGAGCAAGACAGTTTGTTGGTCTGTTGCTTGCCAAGCTAAACGTCCTGAAATATCTTTATTTTTAACGCCTTCACGGCCAGCTGCGTTACTGCCTATTGATTTATTAATATCGACATCGTCAGCTTCTGTTTTATTGTAATTACCATATAAACGATATGACAAAACATCTTTAATCAGTGGTCCACTTACGTTAAAACCAACACGATTTGATGAACCTTCTTTTGAGTCTTCAGGTTGTGAAGTATAAAACTCTACTGAGCCATGGGTTTCATTCGTCACTTTTTTAGTAATGATGTTGACTACACCACCTGCTGCACCCGAACCATAACGAGCTGCGGCTGGTCCACGTAAAACTTCAATTGATTCGATTGCTTCGGCTGGTACCCAGTTTGAATCACCTCGTGTATCACGCTCTCCTTTCCAGCCATAACGAACTGAATTACGAGAGTTAATTGGTTTTCCATCCACTAAAATAAGCGTATTTTCTGGACCCATTCCACGAATATCAATTTGTCTATTATTACCACGCTGCCCCGTTGCGCTATTGCCTGTTAAATTAACACCCGGCATACGACGTACATAGTCAGAAATATCATTACGAACTGGTAGTTTTTCTAAATCTTCTTTGGTAATAACCGATACACCGAGCGATTGCTTCACTTGCTCTTCAGCTGTTACGAAAATTGTTTCCAATTTCACAGGTTCAGCAGGCTTTTCTAATGCTTGTTCAGCTTGTTCTTGCTCATTTTGTGCAGCATAAGCCATAGACATCATACTTGCCAGTACTGAAACAGAAAGCACTGACTGGATAATACGCTTCGACATAAGTATTCCCAATATATTGATTTATTAAACATCTCTCATTTTAAGTTCGGCATTGTAACAAATCTAAATAAAATTACAAATGATATTGATAATAATTATCATTATTTATATTGAATAATAAAAAAACCTCATTGCGAGGCTTTTTTATGTCACTTTTCAAATAATTTGATTATTTGAAATAAGCACCTTCAGCTTGCGTATGGTCAGTTTGGTCAACCACACGTTGAAGCTCAGGAATTTGCTCTCTTAATGTAGTTTCAACGCCCTGTTTCAAGGTCACGTCAATTGCAGAACAGCCTTGGCAACCACCACCAAATTTCAATACAGCGGTTAAACCATGTTCTGCATCATCTTGTACTTCTACCAAGCTACAATTTCCGCCATGCCCTGCAAGACCTGGGTTAATTTCTGCTTGAAGAATGTAAGTAATACGTTCTTCAATTGATGCATCTGGACCAACACGTGGAACCTTAGAATTTGGTGCACGGAAAGTAAGCTGACCACCAAAACGGTCTTTGTTGTAATCAATTACAGCATCTAAAAGATAAGGAATAGATGGTGCATCAATATAGGCAGGAAAATCAGGATAGTCCTGTTTATAATCCGTTGGGATCACTTCTTCTGGCGCACTATATGCCATGCAACATTCTGCACGTGGCGTACCCGGATGTTCAACAAAAACTCGAACGCCAATTCCCGGAGTATTTTGCTTCGTTAATAAATCGTGCAAATACTCTTGTGCAGATGGTGTAATCAAAAGGTTTGGAATTTCTTCTGCAACAGCAGTGTTGGTGTTCTCAGTCGACATAACAATATTCCTCAAGCTGATGCCTTTATATTAACCGAAGATGAGGTGGATTTAAAAAAAATCAACTAAATTTGTCGGATTTATACACAACAGGGTTTCAACTTAAGTTTTTAATGGCATTATTGAACCAGTATTGATCATTTTTTAAATATTTCTTATGTTGCATTTGCCATTTAACCATACAGTTACTCTTATTATTATTACGGTCATTATCTCTTTAATTGCTTTTAGCAACCAAAACGTGATGAACCGGCTGATTTTTTGGCCACCTGCAATGCAACGTGGACAAATTGATCGCTTCATTACCCATGGCTTTATCCATGCCGATGGAACACATCTACTTTTCAATATGATTACCCTATTCTTCTTTGGCAGTATTATTGAAAGTTTTTATCGCCAATATTTTTATGACATGGGTTTTGTGTTGTTCTATTTAGGTGGTTTAATTTTCGCAATTTTACCAAGCTACCTACAACATAAAAATGATGCGAATTGGGCCAGTCTAGGTGCTTCGGGTGCTGTTTCGGCTGTTTTATTTGCTTATATTCTATTTCAGCCATGGAAGCTGATTTTCGTATTTTTCATTCCTGTACCCGCTATTATTTTTGCAATTTTATATATAGCGTACAGCATTTGGGCTGGTAAACGCGGCAATAGTCATATCAACCATAGTGCGCATTTGTGGGGTGCAGCTTATGGTGTCATCGTAACAATTTTACTTGAACCAAAAGTTATTCCGCATTTCTTAGACCAACTTACTCGCCTTCCTTTCTAAACAAAATAAATTAAAGAATGGCCCCTTGTGGGCTTTTCTTTTTTTCTCATTTGTTTATTACTATAAATTCTCAGTCTTTTTTCTGATTATCTTTGATCATTTCTTTGTTTTGATTGCAAAAACCATCTGATTAAACTCTTGCCAATTCTTTTAATAATTCAGATGATACAATGAAGTACAAAGCAATTTTATCTAGCCTTTCCATTGCTTTATTTAGCTTATCTTTGGCTGCATGTAATGACAACGATAATCAAGAAAATGTCGTAAGCACGCCTAAGCAACCGAATATTTTATTTATTATGGCTGATGACTTAGGCTATTCAGACTTAGGGGCTTTTGGTGGTGAAATTCACACCCCTCATATTGATAGTTTGGCTCAAGAAGGTCGCCTTTTAACGGATTATCATACTGCCCCGACCTGTTCTCCAACACGCTCTCAACTCATTTCTGGTACTGATCACCATTTAGCGGGCATTGGGGCAATGGCTGAACTCACACCAGAACATTTGAAAGGACAACCAGGCTACGAGGGATATTTAAATGACCGTTCTCTATCCATCGCTCAAGTACTTAAAGATAATGGTTACCGCACGTACATCAGCGGTAAATGGCATTTAGGGCTAACTCCTGAAACAAATGCACACGCAAAAGGTTTTGATCATTCGTTTACCTTATTACAAGGTCTAGATCATCACTTTAAGCAAGCCCCAAGTGCCTTCAAGCGAAATTCAACTTATACAGAAGATGGTCAAGTTATTCCTGTTTCAGCTTTGCCTGATGACTTTTTCTCGACAAATTATTTTACCGATAAATTACTGAGCTACTTAGACTCAGGCAAAAATAGTGGCAAACCGTTCTTTGCTTATGCTGCCTATACGGCGCCTCACTGGCCAATTCAGGCACCTGCTGAATACCGTGAAAAATACCGTGGAGTTTACGATGTTGGTTACGATGCAATTCGTAATGCGCGTATCGCACGCCAAAAACAGCTTGGTATTATCCCGGCAAACTTTGAAGCAGCCGAACCGATTGCAACTCAAAATGCTCCACAAAAATATGGAAAATGGAATGAATTAACAGCCGAACAAAAAGCACTAGAAGCCCGTAAAATGGAAATCTATGCAGGTATGGTAGAAAATCTCGATGCCAATGTGGGCCGAATTATTCAATACCTCAAACAAAATAATCTTTATGACAATACCTTAATTTTCTTTGTTTCAGACAATGGTGCCGAAGGTTTTATTCGTGGTGGATATGGCAGTGAATCTGGTTTTGATAACTCTGTAGCAAATGTGGGTACACCGACTTCGTATCACTATATTGGACCACGTTGGGCCGAGGTCAGCGCGGCACCTTTTCATTTATGGAAAGATACCGCTGGCGAAGGTGCAACCACAGCGCCTGCTATTGTGAAATTACCGAACCAGAAAAAAGCAGAAGAAACCAACCACAGTTTTGCATCAGTACTCGATGTTTTCCCAACTTTACTAGAATACGCTCATATTCCATTACCTCAAGGCCAATACAATGGCCGTACCATTAATACGCCATCAGGTATTTCATGGAAACCTTTACTTGAAAATAAAACCACTACCATTCGCCCTACAAATTTTAGTTTTGCCGATGAATTACATGGCAGTAAATATGCCAAACAAGGAGAATGGAAAATTGCAGTTCAAGGACGTCCTGAATTAGGTACAGGAACTTGGGAGTTGTATAACATTGCCACTGATCGTGGAGAAAATCACAATGTTGCTCAGCTTTACCCAGCAAAAGTACAAGAGCTGTTATCAGTCTATCAAAAATATACTGAGAAAAATGGTGTTCAGGAATATAACGCCAAATGAGATTAAAACTATTTTTAGTTACCACAATCAGCCTGTCTTTTATGACGGGCTGTAGCCAATCTTCACAAGTTTCTGAATCAGCACCCTCGCCTCAACAGCCAACATCTTTAGCTGACCTAGGTTCTATTGAAAAGTGTAAAAACTACTCTGGACTACCCCAAGGTTGGCTCAAACAGCCTACAGCTGGAATGGTTTTAATTGCCGATGGGCATTTTAATTTTGGTTCTGAGAAAGCCTATCCCGATGAACTGAATTTTGGAAAGAAACAACGAGAAGTCAAAGGATTCTGGATTGATCAGACTGAAGTTACCGTTGCTCAATTTGCAAGTTTCGTGAAAGCAACAGGCTATATTACCGATGCCGAAAAACAAAAGCAGGCTGCTGTTTTCTCACCAGACCCTCATCATCCACAGCAATGGTGGCAGCTAAAATCAGGTTATACATGGAAAACGCCAAATGGCAGTAATGGTGCTGTAGCTAATCCAAATGAGCCTGTGCGATATGTAAGTAAAAACGATGCTGAACATTATGCAGTCTGGCTCGGACATGACTTACCAACGGAACTAGAATGGGAATATGCAGCTAAGGCCAATTCAAAAACTGATACGCCCTTACATCAAGCTCCTACCGATGAACACCAACATCCACAAGCAAATTATTGGCAAGGCGACTTCCCTTTTCAAAACCTAAATCAAGATCACTTTAAAGATGTAGCACCCGTTGGATGTTTTATGCCAAACGATTTCAAACTATTTGATACGATTGGAAATGTATGGGAGTGGACATCCTCTCCTTATCAAGGGGCTCATGACCAACATATGGGAAATTATTCTGATTTAAGACAACAACAAATTGCGAGTACACAATATGTAATTAAAGGCGGATCTTTTCTGTGTGCTCAAAATTATTGTTCACGTTATCGAAACAGTAGTCGTTATCCGCAAGACTTTGATTTAGCAGCAACCCATGTTGGCTTTCGAACAATTTTAAGATCTGATTAGTTTCTTTTAATTGGAATTAGTAAATATATTTTTAACGAAAAGTAGATCGAAAAATAGTCAATATATTTCTATAGTACAAAGGAGAATGATAAAAAAGTGAGAACATGATGAAAGCATTATTTCTCTGTATAGCAGCAATTTTCACAATGTCATTATCAGCCTGTGCAGTTCATACACGGGAAGGTAGTATTGTGATTGATCCAGATTCACCTTATCACAATCATCCCGGAGACTTTTGTCCACCAGGCCAAGCCAAGAAAGGCCGTTGTTAGAGATAGTTTCTTTTAAAGTAATTTTGAAGTTACGTTAAAGAAATAGAGTTTAATTGAATGATAAAGTGAGTTCGAAAATGGTGGATTCCAACCCAAAAATAGATGGGATGAAACTAGAAAATTATGGTGCAAAAAAATCACCATATCCCCAAAATTTTTAAAAGACAATCTTATGTTGTCTTCCATCTAGTTTCACCCCAATTCTTTCTTATTCCATCCGACTTTTCTTATCTTTTAATAAAAAAGTCTAGTTTTTACTCATCATCGTATCTTTTTTATTGATACATTTTGAACATTTTATCTTCAGCTTAAAACTGATGTATTTGCTTCATACAAAATAATCATTTATGTAACGTAAGTCTATAAAAATGTTCTAAAAATGTGAAAAAAAATGGGGTGAAAATGAGATCAAATTATCATAAATATCCACTCAAACAATCTCTGTCACAAAAATAATTTAATTTTCATTTTGTCAGTTATTGCCACTCGTTTCTTTTAATTGGCATAGATAATGTATACACCTGTATATTAATACTACCGTACAAGTGAGATATGTTATGTCCAGCCAGAGTCCAGACGAAGGTCTACAATTCCCAGTACACGCTTCAACAAAAAAACAAAGTACCTCTCGCACAGGCCAAGAGATTTTGTCTGAAGCTTTATCTATTGTAGATAATAAAACTGCTCAACAGATTTTGACTGAAAAAAACTGGCGTAAAAATTATCCAACTTACTTTAAATCACTTGTTCAACATGGACTTTCTAATAACAACAATCCAATTACCATTGCAAAACAGGGATTGCATAAGGCTCATCATCTTTTTGACTATTTTCGCGATGGTAAGCACTATCTTTTAAAAGATGCGCTTCACATCACCTCTTCGACACCTTTAAATACAGTAAGGTTTAAAGGCGAAAGTGAAGCTGTACCAGAATGGTATGTTCCATATAAAGGACAAAAACTGAACGGACAAAGCTTACTTGACCAAATTCAAAAATGGGAAAATACAGGCATTATTGAACCAAGCCATGCAAAGGCTTTACGTGAGGCTGCTACTCATCCTGAATGGTTTGATTTATCTGACCGCACCATGGTCCTGTTTGGTGCAGCATCAGAAGCTGGCCCCTTACCTTGGTTAGCAAAGTGGAAAGCGAATATTGTTGCCGTAGATTTGCCGAACCCACGAGTTTGGGGCAAAATTTTACATACAATTCAGCAAGGAAATGCGACGCTTATTGCACCTACGATTGAATCAGTTGACCCATCAGCAAAAGCCTCCGAATTAAGAGATAAATTAGGTGCTAATTTATTAACTCAATTACCAGAAATTGCGCAGTGGTTAGTTCAATTTCCACAAAAGTTAGATTTAGCAGCTATTGCTTATTTAGATGGGGAAAAACATGTCCGTGTCTCAATGGCGATGGACAGTATTATGCAATATGTGAGTGAACATAAACCTGAGACAAGCTTAATGTTTATGTGTACTCCAACCGACGTCTACGCAGTACCCAAAGAGGTTGCAGAGGCTGCTCAAGAGAAATTTAAATCTCGTTCACAGCTACAAAAAATGGCGGCAAAAGGGGTTTCTGCTCTCTCGCTCAAACGTTTCTTCCAAGCGCCGTATCAAGATTTAATTACCAGCGAAAATGGTAAAAGTTATGGTATTGCAGACTGTCTGGTCGTTGAACAAGGGCCAAACTACGCATTGGCAAAACGTATTCAGCAATGGCGTGCAACTCTTGCCCGTCATCAAGGCCAACATGTAAGCATTAATATTGCTCCGTCTACCACAACTCATTCGGTCACTAAAAACCCACTCCTTAAAGCTGCTTTTAATGGCGCGGAAATTTTTGATGTAGAAGCATTTAGTCCAGAAACCACCAATGCGATTATGGCAGCACTTTGGATTCATGACTTAAGAAATGGATCTTCTGTCGCGAACCCTGAAACCATACTCGATCACCCTCTAGAGTTGATGATGGAAGGTGCCAACCACGGCGGATTGTGGCGTGTTGCTTATTTGGCTCGTACAGCCCTGCCTTTTGCTGCAATCTATGGCTTTGCAACTGAAAAACTACCTTTTGGAAAATCATCTAAAAAGTAATTTGATTGAAGCCCAATTCTAGAATTGGGCTTTTTTCTGTGTTTATTTATTTTGAAAGTGTGATAGATATTTTTGCATTTCGTCAGACGGCACCATACCACCTCCTGTCGCCCATACCACATGGGTTGCCTGTTTTAATTTCTCGGCTGATAGTTGATGTAATGCCAAATAATCAGAACTCGTCTGAACATAATATGGTCCCATCATTCCTGCCACCGCAGAAGGCTCAAGCTGAATATTTTCAGTTTGATTTAAAAGTGCTATTAGTTCATACAAACGTTCATCATGAATAGTGTAATAGCCATCAATTAGCTGTTGCATAGCACGCCCCACAAAACCTGAAGCACGACCTACTGCAAGCCCATCTGCGGCTGTAACGTTATCAATGCCAATGTCATTTACTGAAATCTGATCATGCAAGCCTGTGTGGACACCAAGTAACATGCAAGGCGAATGTGTGGGTTCAGCAAAAATACAATGTACATGCTCACCAAAAGCCAATTTCAACCCAAAACTCACCCCACCAGGGCCACCACCCACGCCACACGGCAAATAAACAAATAATGGATGTTCTGCATCGACTGTAATTTGTTTTTGCTCAAATTGCTGTTTTAAGCGTATTCCTGCAACGGCATAGCCTAAAAATAATGTTTTTGAGTTTTCATCATCAATAAAAAAGCAGTGTGGATCTTGCTCTGCGGCTTTTCTTCCCTCTTCA
The DNA here is from genome assembly GCF_037027805.1 of Acinetobacter sp. 161(2023). Classification (NCBI taxonomy): domain Bacteria; kingdom Pseudomonadati; phylum Pseudomonadota; class Gammaproteobacteria; order Moraxellales; family Moraxellaceae; genus Acinetobacter; species Acinetobacter sp. 161(2023). The sequence goes on from NZ_JAZEYD010000013.1 coordinate 73,169, forward strand.
ACCGCTACGCCATAGTCACTGGCATATTCCACAACATTGACGCCCAATGAACGCAGTTTGTCCTTCTTCCATTGTCTGGCATCGGCAGACATATGAACTGTGACTCTAAAACCCAGTTTAGCGCTCATAATGCCAATCGAAAGCCCTAGGTTACCTGTCGAACCCACTGCAATTTGGTACTTAGAAAAAAACGTGCGAAATGAATCTTGATCTAACTTACTGTAATCGTCTTCCAACTTGAGAAGCCCTGCCTCAATTGCCAATTTTTCAGCGTGAGCTAAGACTTCATAAATACCACCACGCGCTTTAATTGAACCTGAAATAGGTAAATGACTATCTTTTTTTAGCCAGAATGCTCCACTCAGTTGCACTTGTTCTGTTGAAGAAAGTGCTTGCTGCATTTTCGGAATTTCAACGATATCTGATTCAATTTTTCCATGTTGTGCTTGAGTTTCAGGAAATACCTTTGCCAAATAAGGTGCGAAACGCGCTAGCCTTGCTTCCGCGTCACTTACATCGTCTACTGTGAGTCCAACTTTTTCTAAAGCTTGTGTTAAAGGATAGCGATGAGGTGTAAACCAAAATGTCTCTTGATAGGCTTGCAGTGTCTCAATAAGTGGAAATTGTTGTTTTAGCTGATCTATTTGAACCGCATCCATAATCTATCCTGATATAAAAAGTTTAAGCTCAGCTTTTAAAGCTGTTTGACGCCTTATAACGACTTGTTAATTTATAATTGAATGTACATGAAAATAGACTGAACTTTAAAAAGAAACAAATAAAAAAGCCACTGTTTACAGTGGCTTTAATGTTTTAAATGCTTTTATACAAACTGCAAGAATAACCAGTACAAACCGCCTGATAAACAGATTGTTGCAGGAAGTGTAAATACCCATGCAGATAAAATTGTTTTAACTGTATTGAAGTTTAAGCCTGATCTATTCGCGACCATAGTACCTGCAACAGCACTGTTTAAAACGTGTGTTGTTGAAACAGGCATACCTAAACCGTCAGCAGCTGCAATTGTACTCATTGCTACAAGCTCAGCAGACATCCCCTGACCATAAGTCATATGATGCTTACCAATACGCTCACCTACAGTCACAACAATACGTTTCCAACCCACCATGGTGCCTAAGCCAAGTGCCAAAGCAACTGCTACTTTCACCCAAGTTGGAATGTATTGTAAGAATGAATCTAAGCTACTACGGTATTCTTTCACAAGTTTTTCTTGTGACTGATCCATTTTTGGTAATGCATTCGCTTTATCCAAACGCTTAAACGAAGTGGTGCTTAAATACATGTCATTACGAATTTCGCTAATTGCAGCTTCTGGAATATCTTTTAAGTTGCTATAGCTAGAAACACGCTCACCCAAGTGGTCAGTCATGCTTGCCAATGCAGGCACTACTTCTGGAGTTTTCTGTTTAGTTTGAATGTATTTAGTCAGAATAAGACGTGCTTTTTCATCAGTTAATTCTGGCTGATTTTGATTCAAAAATACGGCAGTTTGAGAAGAAAGCTGATGGAATGATTGAACTTGTTGTGTATCAAGGTTTTTATTTAATGAATAAGCCAACGGCACCAGACCAACCAAAATCAGCATGATGAGACCCATACCTTTTTGACCGTCATTAGAACCATGTGCAAAACTTACACCTGTACAGGTAAAGATTAAAATTGCACGAATGATTGCTGGTGGTGGTTTATTACCTTCTGGCGGCTGAAATAATTCTAATTGGCGTTTAAAAACAGTTTTAACCAACAAGAATACAATTGCTGCAAAAGCAAAACCAATTAAAGGCGAAAATAATAAGGCCTTACCGACTTTAATCACCTGATCCATATCAACACCGCTGGTCGTTACGCCAGTCGATGCACTCAACAGATGGTTCATAATGCCCACACCCAAGATTGAACCAATCAAAGTATGAGAACTAGAAGCAGGAATACCCAAGAACCAAGTACCTAAGTTCCAGAGAATCGCAGCAATTAGAAGCGCAAAAACCATTGCGAAACCTGCACCGCTACCCATGTTCATAATCAGTTCAACAGGCAACAATGCAATAATGCCGTAAGCGACTGCGCCGCTTGCAACCATTACCCCAAGAAAATTACAAAAACCTGCCCACATGACTGCAACTGGTGCAGGTAAAGCATTGGTGTAAATCACTGTTGCTACTGCATTTGCAGTATCGTGGAAGCCATTTACAAACTCAAAGCCTAAAGCAATCAAGAGTGCAGTAGATAAAAGGATAACCGAATAAAGACTCAAAGGTGGTACATGTGCTAAATCAGCACTCACCTGAAATCCAATATAAATAAGTGTTGCAACAATAATCGTCAGAAACACCGGCATAAAAAACTTAGGTGTCGGGACATGTACATTCGTCGATTTGACTTGCAGGTTTGCCGCAAGTTTTGAATCCGAAACAGGGGGTAGATTAGAATTCATGCAGACGGTAAGAGGATAAAAAAATCCTCTGTATTCTTAAATTAAATTATGACAATTATATGACAAAGCGGCGCCTGATGAAGTCAATTTTTCATATTTTGACCTCAGTTGATGCACCTTTCCTCAATCCAATTTATTTTTTTATTAAAATACAATAATTTAAATCAATTTATATCTTCCTTATTTATGACTATTTTTAAAGCAAAAATATATATAAAATTACCCGAATGCTTATTTTTTAAACAGCATAATTGTCATAAAACGGAATATTGGAGATGAAATATTTCAATATCATGATCATTTTATGAATATTTGATGAAAAAACAGTCTCTATTTGTTCGAAAACACTTTTTTTTACGACTAATTTACGGTGAATGGTGGGTCGTCATAGATCATCAATTGTGCTGCTATTCTGTTACAATAGCGCCGCATTTTTAAATTCATATAAAAGATCGGGGTTTTCTATGTCTACGCTTGCCACCCTAAAAGCGCTTCTTGCTAAACGCATTCTGATTATTGATGGTGCAATGGGAACGATGATCCAGCGCCATAAATTGGAAGAAGCCGACTACCGTGGTGAGCGTTTTGCTGATTGGGCACATGACTTAAAAGGTAACAATGACCTTTTAGTTTTGACACAGCCAGAAATCATTCAAGGCATTCATGAGGCTTACCTTGATGCTGGTGCAGACATTATCGAAACCAACAGCTTTAACGGTACGCGTGTTTCAATGTCTGATTACCACATGGAAGACCTTGTTCCCGAGATTAACCGTGAAGCAGCGCGTTTAGCCAAAGCAGCTTGTGAAAAATATTCAACTCCAGATAAACCACGTTTTGTAGGGGGTGTACTCGGTCCAACATCGCGTACTTGTTCAATTTCACCTAATGTAAATGACCCTGCTTTTCGTAACATTACCTTTGATGCGCTAAAAGAAAACTATATTGAGGCAACTCATGCGCTGATCGAAGGCGGTGCAGATATCCTTCTAATTGAAACCGTTTTTGATACATTAAACTGTAAAGCTGCAATTTTTGCGGTGAAAGAAGTCTTTAAGCAACTTGGTTATGAATTACCACTCATGATTTCAGGGACCATTACCGATGCCTCAGGTCGTACCTTAACAGGTCAAACAGCTGAAGCGTTCTGGAACTCTGTGCGTCATGGTGATTTACTTTCAATTGGTTTCAACTGTGCCCTTGGTGCAGATGCCATGCGTCCTCACGTTAAAACTGTGTCTGATGTTGCTGATACTTTCATTTCTGCCCATCCAAATGCTGGCTTACCAAACGCTTTTGGTGAATATGATGAAACACCTGAGCAAACTGCTGCCTTCTTAAAAGAATTTGCAGAAAGTGGTTTGATTAATATTACTGGCGGTTGCTGTGGTACGACACCAGACCATATTCGTGCGATTGCCAATGCTGTAAAAGACATTGCACCTCGTCAAATTCCTGAAACTAAGCCAGCTTGCCGCTTAAGTGGTTTAGAACCATTCAATATTTATGATGACTCATTATTCGTTAACGTGGGTGAACGTACTAACGTTACGGGTTCAAAAAAATTCTTACGTCTTATTCGTGAAGAAAACTTTGCCGAAGCTTTAGAAGTTGCACAGCAACAAGTAGAAGCTGGTGCCCAGATTATCGACATTAACATGGATGAAGGGATGCTCGATTCGCAAAATGCGATGGTACATTTCTTAAATCTTGTAGCCTCTGAGCCAGATATTTCACGTGTGCCAATCATGATTGACTCATCGAAATGGGAAATCATTGAAGCAGGCTTAAAATGCGTACAAGGTAAACCCGTTGTTAACTCGATTTCGTTAAAAGAAGGTTATGACGAGTTTGTCGAAAAAGCTCGCTTGTGTCGCCAATATGGTGCTGCGATTATTGTGATGGCCTTTGATGAAACTGGTCAGGCCGACACTGCTACACGTAAGCGTGAAATCTGTAAACGTTCTTATGATGTTTTGGTTAACGATGTAGGCTTCCCTGCTGAAGATATTATTTTTGATCCGAACGTGTTTGCGGTAGCAACAGGTATTGAAGAACACAATAACTATGGCGTCGATTTTATTGAGGCCACAGGTTGGATTAAACAAAACTTACCACATGCCATGATTTCTGGTGGTGTATCGAACGTTTCGTTCTCATTCCGCGGTAATGAGCCTGTTCGTGAAGCGATTCACTCTGTGTTCTTGTACCATGCCATTAAACAAGGCATGACTATGGGTATTGTAAATGCCGGACAAATGGCCATTTATGACGATATTCCTAAAGAACTCAAAGATGCAGTTGAAGATGTTGTTTTAAACCAGAACCAAGGTGAATCTGGTCAACTTGCGACCGAAAAACTACTTGAAGTCGCTGAAAAATTCCGTGGTCATAGTGGTGCTCAACGCGAAGCAGAAAACCTTGAATGGCGTAACGAACCTGTAGAAAAACGTCTTGAATATGCGTTGGTCAAAGGTATTACCACCTACATTGATGAAGATACCGAAGAAGCTCGCCTGAAAGCTAAACGTCCATTAGATGTGATTGAAGGCGCTTTGATGGATGGCATGAACGTGGTCGGTGACCTGTTCGGTTCGGGCAAAATGTTCTTACCACAGGTTGTGAAATCTGCACGTGTCATGAAGCAAGCCGTGGCTTGGCTCAACCCGTACATTGAAGCTGAAAAAACAGGTAGTCAATCTAAAGGTAAAGTCCTGATGGCAACTGTTAAAGGCGACGTACACGATATTGGTAAAAATATTGTGGGTGTTGTACTCGGCTGTAATGGTTACGACATTGTTGACCTTGGTGTGATGGTCCCTTGTGAGAAAATCTTGCAAACTGCGATTGATGAAAAATGTGACATCATCGGGTTGTCAGGTCTTATTACTCCGTCTTTAGATGAAATGGTGTTTGTTGCTAAAGAAATGCAACGTAAAGGCTTTGACATTCCTTTATTGATCGGTGGTGCTACGACATCGAAAGCACACACAGCAGTAAAAATTGATCCTCAGTACCATAACGATGCGGTGATTTATGTTGCCGATGCTTCACGTGCTGTAGGCGTTGCAACTACCCTGCTTTCAAAAGAAATGCGTGGAAAGTTCATTGAAGAGCACCGTGCTGAATATGTCAAAATTCGTGAGCGTTTAGCCAATAAACAGCCTAAAGCTGCCAAGCTAACTTATGCAGAGTCTGTTAAAAACGGCTTTAAAATTGATGAGAGTTACGTTCCTGCCAAACCAAATCTTTTGGGAACAAAAGTCCTCACCAATTACCCACTTGCAACACTTGTAGAATATTTTGACTGGACACCATTCTTCATCTCTTGGAGCTTGGCAGGTAAGTTCCCGAAAATTTTAGAAGATGAAGTGGTTGGTGAAGCTGCAACAGATTTGTACAACCAAGCTCAAGCAATGTTGAAAGATATTATCGACAACAACCTTTTTGATGCACGTGCTGTATTTGGTATGTTCCCTGCTCAGCGCACTGATGCAGACACTGTCAGCGTATTTGATGAAGCTGGTCAAAATGTTACGCACACATTTGAACATTTACGTCAGCAATCTGACAAAGTCACAGGTAAACCAAACTTGTCTTTAGCAGATTACATTCGTACTGACCGTGAGCAACAGGACTACTTGGGCGGATTCACTGTATCGATTTTTGGTGCAGAAGAATTGGCAAATGAGTACAAAGCTAAAGGTGATGACTACTCTGCAATTTTAGTACAGTCGTTGGCAGACCGTTTTGCTGAAGCTTTTGCCGAACACTTACATGAACGCATTCGTAAAGAGTTCTGGGGTTATAAAGCTGATGAACAGCTCAGCAATGAAGAACTGATCAAAGAGAAATATGTCGGTATTCGCCCTGCACCGGGTTACCCAGCTTGCCCAGAGCACTCTGAAAAAGCAGTGTTGTTTGACTGGTTAGGTTCTACAGACAAAATCGGCACCAAACTGACTGAACACTTTGCAATGATGCCGCCATCTTCGGTAAGTGGTTTCTATTATTCTCATCCACAAAGTGAATATTTTAACGTGGGCAAAATCTCTCAAGACCAACTTGAAGATTATGCAAAACGTAAAGGGTGGACACTTGATGAAGCGAAGCGTTGGTTAGGGCCAAATTTAGATGATTCGATTGTATAATTTATGAATTTAAATACAGCTAAACTTAATTCACATGAGCAAATTGAGGGTGCAGGTTTGTACCCTTACTATGCTGGCTTTTCTAAATATTTTGTTAAATCTATTCTAGAAAGTATAGATTCACAAAATTCTGTTGTTTTAGACCCTTGGGCTGGAACTGGAATCACAAATATAATTGCAAATACATTAAATTTGCAGTCATTTGGAATAGATATTAATCCAGTTATGACTATTATAAGTAGAGCATCTTTGGTTACTTGTGAAAATCTAACCAATATTAATGATAATTTTTTACATACAATTGATTTTAATAAAAGTATTGATGAAGAGGAACCGCTTAAACAATGGTTTCATGAAGATACATGTAAAATATTTAGAAATTTACAAAGGGAGATAACTTTAGCATACGATAAACTTCTACACCCAGAAAATTACTATTCTGAAGAAACGTGTTTTTATTTAACAGTTTTATTTCTTTTAACAAAAAAAATAGTTAAAGAAAATTTTTCTTCATCTAATCCAACATGGATTAAAATTGCAAAATTTGAAGAAGACAAAATAAATATTGATAAACACTATATTCTAAAGGAATATAGTGAATTACTTAAAAAATATATTAAAAAGCAAAAATCTAACTGCAATTCAATTTCTAATGTTAATACAAATTTTTATATAGGTTCATCCACATCTCTCCCACTAACAAATCAATCTATCGACTTTGTATTAACATCACCTCCTTACTGCACAAGAATAGATTATGCAGTTTCAATGAAGCCGGAGCTAGCAATTTTAAACTATCGTCTAAATTATGAATTTAAGGACTTGAGAAGAAGTATTATTGGAACAACAACCGTTGATAAACAAATATCCGATCCTAATATTATATGGGGTAATAGTTGCAATAATTTCATTAATTTAATAAAAAACCATGAATCTAGAGCATCCAATACATATTATTATAAAAATCATATTCAATACTTCTCCAATATGTTTAATTCTTTGGAAGAAATATATAGAGTATTAAAATTTAATGGAACTTTTATATTAGTTGTACAAAACTCTTACTATAAAGAGGTTTTTAATGATATCGCAACTCATTTAAGTGAAATGTCTATTAATATTGGCTTCAATCTTATTAAGCGTGAGGATTTTCCAATTCGATCTTTATCCAATATTAACAAAAATTCTTCAAAATATGTTTCTAAAAAACAAAATTTTGAAAGTGTAATTATCTTAAAAAAATAGAAGGTCATATATGAAAATTAATCCAAGTCAACTAGTAACGATAATTGAAGAAAAAGTTTCCAAGATACATACAACACATTTGGATGTGTCTTTTAATGAAATTCTTGATATGTATCAAAGTAATGAGTTAAATATTTCACCTGATTTTCAACGATTATTTCGATGGTCAAACGGTAAGCAATCACGCTTTATTGAATCTCTTATTTTAGAAATGCCTGTACCGCCTATTTATGTTATTGAGCTTGAAGATGGTAAATATGAACTAATCGATGGTTTACAAAGAATTTCCTCATATTTACATTTAAGAGGAGAATTAGTAGGTGCAACACATAATAATATTGAAGATAAAGACAAATTAAAATTATCTGATTGTGATGTTATCGAAGAATTAAATGGTTTTACTTTTGATGAATTACCTACCTCTTATCAAATTAGATTAAAGCGATCATTTATAAGAATGGAAGTAATTCGCAAAGAAAGCAATAAATTAATTCGATATCACATGTTTAAGCGTCTTAATACTGGTGGAGAAGGTTTAGAAGATCAAGAACTAAGAAATTGTACTATTCGAATTCTAAATGAAAGTTTTCCTAACTTTCTTAATGAAGTAGTTGAGAATCAGGATTTTCAAGATACGACATTCAATATATCTGATGCTAAAACTATAAATGCTTACAAACAAGAACTTATATTAAGATTTTTAGCATTTAAAAATTTCAGAGAATATTATACTCATGATATTGCAGATTTTCTTGATGAATATATGGAGCGTGTATCACTACCTGATTCTGACATACATTTTATAGAATTTGATTACAATATTGAAAAGGCTATTTTTGCTAAAACCTTCAAAATATTAAATAAGACATTGGGTTCAAAAGTATTTGGACAAGCTTCAAAAAATTTCGATTCAATTCATGAAAACTTTTCTATTTATCAATATGAAAGTATCAGCTTAGCTTTACAAAAGATTATTAACGTGGTTGATTGTGAGAACCCCGATCATTTAGCTAAAATTAGCGAAAAATTAGTATCCATTAAGTTAAATAAAGATTTTAAGCCTATCACTACAGGTGGTGGTAAAAATACAAAAAACAAATTAAATGAACGTATTGATTTTGTTTCATCAAGATTACTGGAGATTAATTTTGATTAATTTAGATGAAACTTTATCAGAGTTTGAACAAGACTTATCTTGGAGAGAAACAGAATTACGTTTTTTCGAAAATGATCTAAATAAAACTCAAGATGAGTCTTTACAAATGATTAAAACAAAACCCTTAATTTTACTTTTATATTCTCATTTTGAAGGGCATGCAAAATTAATGCTCACAAAATGTGCTAACCAAATAAACTCGCTTGATCTAGATTGTTCAAAAACCATACCAAATTTGGTAGCTAGTTCCTTGGACTCTACATTTGGAGCATTAAAAAATCCTGATAAAAAACACCCTTTATTCAATAAAGAATATGATCCTGATTTTAAAGAACTTTGTCGCAGAACTGAATTCATTGAAGTGATACAGAATATTATGTTGACTAAAGTAAAGCTAAAAGTAGATAAAATAGTTGATGTAGAGTCTAATCTAAAACCTCCCGTACTCAAAAAAATTTTTTTCCGTTTAGGATTTGATCATACATGTATTTCTGAAAGTGATCTTAGCAATTTAAATAAATTATTAGAGTTTAGAAATAATATTGCTCATGGTAGTAAGAAAAATGGATGGACTTATCCAGAATATTTAGAAATCAAAAACTCTATACAAACTCTGCTCAAATTAATAAAGAATCAAATTATAGGGTATTTATCATTAAATAAATACTTACTACCTATGTCAGCTTAGGCCTAAAATTTAGGCTAGATATTAAATCTAGCCTAAATTTTTAATATATAAATATTAAAATGAAACCTATTAATAGGATTATTTTTCAGTAGCCCTTTAACTTTTATAAATTGAGAGATTTCAAAGAATCTATTTCAATACTACTTATATCAAGTACACATTACTTTTACTTCAAATGTGACTTAACCTTCTCTTTAACTGCTTCAGTTGAAATACCATATCGATCATGCAAAGTGGGTAATGCCCCTGCATCTAAAAATGCATCTGGCAAACCAATCATGTCAAAACGAGGATGTTGTCCATTTCTTAGAAGTAATGAGCCGACAGCCTCCCCTAACCCACCAATGACTGAATGATTTTCGGCAGTTAAAACAGGTCGGCAACCTTTAGCGACTTCATCCAAAATAGTCTGTTCATCTAGCGGCTTAATAGTAGGCACATGCAGCACCGAAACCTCAATGCCCTCTTTTTCAAGCTCTTCGGCTGCCTCAAGCGCACGCATGGTCAGTAATCCAGTGGAAATGATGAGTAAGTCTTTACCCGGTTTAATCACCTGTGCCTTACCCAACTTAAACTGGTAATTGTATTTATCGAGCACTAATGGAACCTGACCACGCAATAGACGCATATATACAGGGCCATTATGAGCAGCAATTTGTGGAATCGCTTGTTCGATTTCTAAGGCATCACATGGATCAATGACCATCAAATTCGGCATTGCACGAAAAATGGCAATATCATCCGTTGCCTGATGACTTGGACCGTAGCCCGTAGTTAAGCCCGGAAGTGCCGCCACAATTTTGACATTCAGATTATCTTCCGCAATCGCAATACAAATAAAATCGTAGGCACGGCGTGATGCAAATACGGCATAAGTTGTTGCAAAGGGAACAAACCCTTCACGAGCAAGTCCTGCTGCTGCGCTCATCAAAAGTTGTTCTGCCATGCCCATTTGGAAAAACTTGTCTGGGTTTTCTTTAGAAAAAATATGCAGATCAGTATATTTTGATAAATCTGCTGACAAACCTACGATATCGTCACGCTCTTTTGCCAAGGCATTTAGTGCATGTCCAAATGGAGCTGGTTTGGTCGGTTGGCCCTCGGCAGCAATAGAAGCAATCATTGCCGAAGTGGTTAGTTTTTTCTTAGGTGGATTGGCTAACTGGCTCATGGTGTATTCCTTACTGTCCGTAGTGGGTCAAAATATTTAAAGCGTCATCCCATTCATGTTCATCAACACGAATGAAGTGAGTTTTTTCGCGGCTTTCCAAGAACGACACGCCCTTACCCATTTTGGTGTCACAAATAATGACACGTGGGCATGTTCCCTCATGGTTTCGTGCTTGGTCGAATGCCGTAAGTAAAGCTTCCATGTCATTGCCATCTACGCGTTGGGTGTACCAACCAAATGACTGCCAACGGTCTACAATGGGTTCACACGCTAAAATTTCGTATGAGTGCCCATCTGCCTGCTGATTATTCACATCAATAATGGCAATTAGGTTATCTAGTTTCCAATGAGAAGCAGACATCACTGCTTCCCATGTTGAACCTTCATTTAACTCACCATCGGACAGTAAGTTATAGACAAAAGCATCCGACTTTTTCTGTTTCAGTCCTAAACATGCGCCTACTGCTATTCCAAGACCGTGCCCCAATGAACCACCTGTAATTTCCATGCCCGGTGTATATGAAGCCATACCCGACATTGGTAGACGACTGTCATCTGCACCGTAGGTTTCAAGCTCTTCAAGCGGAATAATTTTTGCTTCAATTAAGGCTGCATAGAGTGCAATTGCATAGTGCCCAATAGAAAGATAAAAACGGTCACGGTCTTCCCATTCAGGGTTTTCAGGCTGATATTTCATGGCATGGAAATAAGATACTGCTAGTAGATCTGCTGCACCTAAAGCTTGTCCAACATAGCCTTGGCCTTGTACTTGCCCCATACGTAAAGCATGTTGGCGAATGTGGTAGGCACGTTGTTGCAACTCGGCAATTTGGCCTGCTTTATCAATATTTAACATTGTCATTTACTATTCCTTATTAACGATTAACCAGTTTTGCCGGAACACGCAGAACCAGACTGGCACCGAAAATTAATACTGCTGTGATTAAGAACATGCCGATTGCATTTGAACCTGTGTTAGTAGTGACCCAACCGATTAAATAAGGTGAGCAAAATCCTGCAAGATTGGCAAAGCTATTCACTGCCGCAATACCTGCCGCTGCGGAAACACCACCCAAAAAGTTAGTCGGTAACATCCAGAATAAAGAGGATGCCGTCAGCACACCTGAGGCTGCGATGCAAAGGCAAATTAAAGAGAGCGTTAGATTTGAAGCGAATAAAGTTGCAAATGTGAGTGCTAAAGCGCCTGCACACATCGGGATAATTAAGTGCCAGCGGCGCTCTTGAAAATGGTCCCCGCTACGTCCTGCCAAAATCATAACTACAATCGCGCACATATAAGGAAGACTCGTAAGTAGCCCAATATGCCAATTATCACTAATGCCTGAGTTACGAATGAGAGTAGGCAACCAAAAGGTAATGGCGTATTGGCCCATCACTACACAAAAGTAGATGCCTGCGAGTAACCATAAGCGTTTATCAGCGATGAACTCTTTAACACTAGCATGACCTTCTTTGTGCTGGTTATCTTGAGCAAGCTCTTGCTTCACCAAGTTTTTTTCGTCTTGAGTTAACCAGTTGGCGTCTTGCACTGAATCTTTTAAAACAGCAAGTACCAATAGGCCAACAAACACAGTAGGAATGGCTTCAATGAGGAACATCCACTGCCACCCAAACCAACCATGTACACCGCTCATTCGGTCCATGATTAAGCCTGAAAGCGGTCCACCAATCATTCCCGAAATTGGAATCGCGATAAACCAAAGAACTGTCATCCGTGCACGGCGGTAAGACGGGAACCAATAAGTGAGGTAAAGCAATAAGCCTGGAGCCAAACCAGCTTCAGCAACACCGAGCAGAAAACGTAAAGCATAAAATTGCCATTCAGTTTCAACAAAGGCAAAACAGCCAGACAAAATGCCCCATGTAATCATGATACGGGCAATCCAACGTCTTGCACCTACCTTGTGAAGTACGATGTTACTTGGCACTTCACAAAGAAAATAACCAATAAAGAAAATCCCTGCACCTAACCCATATACAGCTTCACTAAACTGTAAATCGCTCATCATCTGGAGTTTGGCAAAACCAACATTCACTCGATCTAAATAGGCACAAAAATAACAAAGCATTAAAAATGGCATGAGCCGAAATGCAATTTTTCGATAGGCTGATTTACGAACCACCGTATCTACTTCAGATGAAAATACTGTATCCATCATGCGAATCCCTTTACATTTGGCCACAGTATCCTCTTGTGACCATCATTCTATTTTTAGTTTTTAAATGACAAGTGATTAATGAATCAGCATGCCACCATTTACATCGAGTGTTACGCCAGTTAAGTAAGCTGACAGATCACTTGCTAAAAATAATGCTGCATTTGCAACATCTTGTGCTTTACCTAAACGGCAAAGTGGAATACCTGCAAGAATGTCATGACGACGGTCATCATTCATTAAACCGCCAGTAATATCAGTATGGATTAGACCCGGAGTAAGTGAATTTACACGAATTTGGTCGGGACCAAACTCACGAGCCATCGCTTTTGCCAAACCTAAAACACCAGCTTTTGCAGCGCTATAATGTGGCCCGCCAAAAATACCACCACCGCGTTGAGCTGAAACTGAAGATAAGCACACAATGCTTCCACCACCGTTTGCTTTCATCGATGGAATCACGGCTTGCGACATAATGAGTGTTCCGCGCAGGCTGACATCTAAAATACGGTCATAGTCATTGCGCTGAATATCGAGTGTTTTAACTGGCTGAGTAATGCCTGCATTGTTGATTAAAATATCAATCTTGCCGTAGTGCTGTAGTGCTTGTTCAACAGCTGCTTTGACCTGTTCTTCATTTGCAACGTTTGCAGCAAGACCTAAATGTCCTTCACCAAGTGCCTTTGCAGCGTTTTGGCTTTGAGCAAGATCTAAATCAACAATAATGACTTTGGCACCTTGTTGTACAAAGATTTCTGCGGTTGCTCGCCCAATTCCACGTTCTGATGCTGCACCGGTAATTAAGGCCACTTTTCCTTGTAGTAACATGTTCAATCCTCTTTTACGCTTTATTTCCTGAGTTCTGACTTAGAATCTCTTTTTTCACAAAGCCCAGCAATCATCTCGAATTCAACAAGGCATGAAAAAAATTCATGCCTATGCTATTTTTAAATAAGTTTTAGGGAGAAAAACGGATAATTTCATGGATAGTAGTGAAAACAATTTCAACCAGATGCCCTCAATTAAAACATTACAAGCTTTTGAACAAACTGCCCGTTTTGGCAATGTTGCCAAGGCAGCAGAAAATTTAAATCTCACGCCTTCGGCAGTGAGTCACCAAATTGCCAAGCTTGAAGAAATGATTGGGCAGAGTTTATTTATTCGTGGTGCCCGTGGCGTGACGCTTACTCCTTCTGGCGAACGCTATTTTCAAGACGTTACAACCATTTTGCATAACCTGATGTTAGCCACTGAAAAAGCTGCTGATAAAAGCCCGAAAGACAGTTTATATATTCACTCATCCCCAAGTTTTGGTTTGCTCTGGTTACTGCCTCGCCTTGAATCATTTAAAGAAAAATTTCCAATGATTCAGGTTAACTTGTCATGTTCTTATGAAAATTTGCACTTTACCCGCGACAAGATCGACATTGATATCCGTCATGGTTTACCCAACTGGACAGGGGTAGAAATCAGAACGATTCGTAATGAAAAGCTAGAAGTACTCGCGTCCCCCAAACTACTTGAACGTAGTCCAGTAAATAAACCTCAAGATTTATTAAAAAAAGAACTGATTTTATCGCGCTCAACCTTGGTTACTTGGCCCCAATGGTTTGCCCATCAGAGTTTAAGCATTCCTGAATTTCCCTATACTTTGAGTTTTGACCGCTCTTATATGTCACTTGAAGCAGCCACACATGGGCTAGGTTTTGTTTTAGAAAGTAATTTGCTTACTCAAAATTATTTGGACTCTGGAAAGTTGGTTAGAGTTTTTGCAGATGAACTAACAATTCCTATTTCTGCTCATCATTTGGTTTACCCAAGAACCCATCAATTTATTCCTAAAATTGAGCTATTTTTAAACTGGATTTATGATGAGTTGGCAGATTGAGAAAGTGATTTCTTAAATGATCTGAATTTCCTCAATTCTTAAGTGATGCATCATTTCTCGAACAAATACAAAGTAGGTAAAAACATAAAGCTGATCAGGGGCTACTTGGCTTGTGTAGTAGCTCAAACGTTCAATAAAATCATTAAACCCATGCTCAAGCTCAATACGGTTGATTTGCTTTTTAGCACTAAAAAATAACTCACTGAGTTGTGTCATGGCTGCATCAGACGTAACAGCTACACCACTTATCTTTAGATTTCTGAGTGGCTGTGACTCTATGATCTCTTCAATAAAATAAATCATCTTTTCGATAGCAAGCTCATCAATAACGCCATGACGAATACTGTTCGACTCAACGAAATCCAAGCCTTGTTCGAGTTGAATGTTTTGATTATCTATGTCAAATGACAAGCCATTAAGACCAAGCGAAAACTTTAAAACCGAGTCGGAATGAGTCATAAAAATAGCTTACCGTTGATTTTTACTAATAGGATTAGTGCCAGTTTGTTCAATACTTAGAGTTAACAGCGCTAATCATCATTAACACTATATATAATAAAAAACTCTTTAAAAAGACGAAAAATCAATCTTATATTCATCCAATCCTACGATTAAAAAATAGAGTATAAACATGAAAAAATTAGTAATTTTAAGTTTCACCCTTTATAGCTTTGCGCAAATTACAAATGCAGCAACACTAAATATAAAACCCTATGGCACGACTCAAGACGGTCAAAAAGTTGATCTATACACCATGAGCAATAACAAAGGAGTCTCAGTTTCTTTTATTAGCTTTGGTGGTGTAATTACCCAGATTTTAACTCCCGATGCACAAGGTAAACAAAATAATATCGTTTTAGGCTTCGATGACCTAAAAGGCTATGAAGTCACTGATGCCAAGGAAGGCATTCATTTTGGTGGATTAATTGGTCGTTACGCGAATCGTATTGGCAATGCTAAATTTAGCTTGGAAGGCAAAACTTATAACCTCGAAAAAAATAATGGACCTAATTCATTACATAGCGGTAATCCGGGTTTTGATAAACGTGTTTGGCAAGTTAAGCCCCTCGTTTCTAAAGGTGAAACAGTTAAAGCTTCTCTGAAGTTAACCAGCCCAAATGGAGATCAAGGTTTTCCCGGAAAGTTAGATGTAGAGGTGATCTATAGTCTTTCAGATCAAAATGAATTCCAAATTGAATATAAAGCCAAAACTGATCAACCGACAGTCGTCAATCTTACCAACCACAGTTATTTCAACTTGTCAGGTGCTGGCAACAACCCTTATGGTGTGCTCGATCATGTTGTACAACTTAATGCAAACCGTGTATTGGTAACCGATCAAAATTCATTACCCACAGGTGAAATAGCTTCGGTTGCAGGTACGCCTTTTGATTTTCGGACACCTAAAGCAATTGTAAAAGATATTCGAGCGAATCATCAGCAATTGGCCTATGGATATGGCTATGACCAAACTTGGGTACTTAATCAAAAGTCTCAAGGAAAGTTAAATCTTGCAGCTCATGTTTTTGATCCAAAATCTAAACGGACACTGCAAGTCTTAACCACAGAACCAAGCGTTCAAATGTATACAGCCAATCATTTACTAGGAAATGTTGCTGGTGCAAATGGCGTACTCTATCGACAAGCAGATGCGCTAGCACTAGAAACGCAGCATTTTCCAGATAGTCCGAATCAACCGACTTTCCCGTCTACACGATTGAACCCAAATCAAACTTATAACAGTGTTACCGTATTTAAATTTGGTATTGAAAAATAGTATTTTTAATTGGAACTATATTTAGCTTAAAAAGACTCTCAGTTATATTCGGCTGAGAGTCTTTTCATTTATTTAACTTTTGTGTTTGGTAAAAATGCGGTGGCAAACCCAAGTAATGGCAAGAATGAACATAAACCAAATACCCATTCAATGCCGTTAATATCTGCTAAATGCCCTAACCCTGCTGCGGCAATACCACTTACCCCAAACATAAGGCCAAACATTAAACCTGCAATCATACCGACACGGCCCGGAACAGCTTCTTGTGCATAAACGACCATTGCAGCAAAAGCAGACGACAACACCAAACCTGCAATAATTGAAAACACTGTTGTCCAAAATAAGTTTGCATACGGCATCATTAATGCAAACGGCGCCATACCAACAAATGAAACCCAAATAACAGCTTTACGGCCAATTTTGTCACCAATTGGACCACCTGCAAATGTACCTAAAGCAACAGCAGCTAAGAATGCAAATAAATGCAATTGAGCGGTCTGGATACTGATATGGAACTTTTGAATTAAGTAAAAAGTAAAGTAGTTACTAATGCTGGCAATGTAGGTAAATTTAGCGAACATCAACACACTAATCGTGCTCAAAGCAATAATGAGCTTACGGCCATGCAATTTACTCTGTGCTTGGTTTGCACGTGTAGCTACCTGATTTTTAGCATGACCAATCGTCCAGCGGCTTACGCCAAATAAAACCCAAATCGCTAAAAGTGCAAATATCACTAAGCCCGCAACTGCATGCTGCCCAAATGGAACAATCAATAAAGCTGCCAACAATGGGCCAATGGCAGTACCTGTGTTTCCGCCCACCTGAAAAGTCGACTGCGCCGTACCAAAGCGCCCACCCGATGCCATTCGTGCCACCCGCGAAGCTTCAGGGTGAAAAGTTGCAGACCCCACCCCAATAAGTGCAGACGCACACAACAACACTGTAAAGCTTGGTGAAAATGCTAACAAGATAATGCCGCAGAATGTGACCATCATTCCGAGTGGGAGAAGATATGGTTTTGGATGTTTATCGGTATAAAGTCCAATCCAAGGCTGAAGCAGTGAACCTGTAATTTGATATACAAACGAGATCAGGCCAACCTCCGCAAAACTCAGCGAAAAGTTTGCTTTTAGCATTGGATAAATAGCTGGTAGCACTGCCTGAATCAAATCATTCAGTAAATGTGCGACCGCCACGGCGCCTACAATTTTAATAATCATTCCTTGAGGCTGATCATTTGCAACGGTATTGGCAATACCATCTTTCAATTGTATTGAAGACGTCATACCTGAAAAACTCCAATATTTTAAGTAAGGTGCTTATTGTAAATTGTCGCTTATAAAGTTATCTTCCAATAATCATCGTATAAGTGACAATTTTTAGGATAGATTATGTCCGATTCTCTTATTCAGTCTGATTTATCTGAACTTGTGATTGGGCTATCTTCCGAGCATTCTTACCGAGAAATCACGCCGACTCATACGCACACACGTGCGCAGTTTTTGTATGCATCAACAGGAAACATTCAGGTATTTACACCGAATAATGTCTGGATTGTGCCACCCATGTGTGCGTTATGGATTCCTGCTCATGTCGAGCACAGTGTGATTTCACTCAGTCACGTTAAATTAAATACCGCTTTGGTTGAAATAAATGCAGCTGCTTTAATGGGGCAACATTGCTTTATTATTCGGGTAAGCAATCTTTTGCATGAGCTTTTGATTCGTTTAAACGAAATTGAACGAGAGGAATCACCTAATATTACGACCTCTCAAGAGCTTTCGCGTTCTTTGCAAATTCTGATTTTTGAAGAAATTCATCGAGCCAATTTGTTGCCTATCCAGATTCCATGGCCAAAAGACAAACGACTATTAAAAATTTGCCAAGCGTTATTACACGCTCCGAATCAATCAAAAGATTTAACAGATTGGGCAGATGATATTGGTGCGAGTTCGAGAACTTTAATGCGCATGTTCCAAAAAGAAACTGGGCTGTCTTATCGGGCATGGGTCCAGCAAATGCATATTGCACTTGCCTTGAGTAAAATCGCGAATGGTGAATCTATTGCTCAAATTTCCGAGTCACTGGGGTACAACAACCCCAGTGCTTTCAGTGCAATGTTTAAACGACACCTAGGAAAAACACCTCAGCAGTTTAGAAGTGTGGCGATGTCGTTATAAGTCTTTTTTTTTGCAGGTAGGTCATGCTTTTCGAGCAAATCATCGA
The DNA here is from genome assembly GCF_037027805.1 of Acinetobacter sp. 161(2023). Lineage (NCBI taxonomy): Bacteria > Pseudomonadati > Pseudomonadota > Gammaproteobacteria > Moraxellales > Moraxellaceae > Acinetobacter > Acinetobacter sp. 161(2023). The sequence continues at coordinate 92,106 of NZ_JAZEYD010000013.1, forward strand.
AATCATGATAGACATGAAGTTCTCGATCTTTACCAGTTCTGGCATGATCTAATCGCTGTTCAGGATCAACCAAAACAAGGGTATGACCATCATCAATTAGACGATCTACCCCTTCTAAGAACATGCGCTTACCCACATCGTGAATCAGTGAAATCTGGGTCAAATCAATCACGATTGTGCTTTGGTCAGTTGTCTCGTCTTGTAAAATACGCAACAACATTTCAGCTTCGGTAAATTTCAATACACCTCGAAGCACATACACACTTAATGACGCATCTTTTCCTGTACGGTAATGGCTTTGTACAATGGTTTGTGCAGAAGGTGTACCTTCCATAAGGTGCAATCCCATGTCACGAGACAACCGCTCTAAAATATCGATACCTCGAATACTATGACCATGCTCATCTAGTCGAGGTGAAAAAGCAGCAATACTGACCTGACCCGGCAGCACACCCAAAATACCGCCAGCTACACCACTTTTAGCAGGAATACCTACAGTTGAAAGCCAGTCACCTGCGGCATCATACATACCACAGCTCATCATGACACTGAGTACTTGTCTAACCACAGATCGGTTCAACAGACGCTTTCCAGTTTTAGGGTCGACCCCACCATTGGCAAGTACACTGCCCATACGTACCAGATCTTTAACTGTAACCATGATTGCACATTGACGAATGTAACCATTCACAATATCGACTGGATCAGTTTCTAAAATTCCTACTGTTCGCAACATATAGCCAATCGAAAGATTACGATAGGCTGTTTTGACTTCCGAATCATAAACAGACTCATCAAAACTTAATTCGCGACCAGCAAGCTCGCTCATGAAACGGCGTAGAATTTCTGCACTATGTAGACCATGTTTGACCTGAATCAATGAATGTACAGTAATTGCGCCAGAGTTGATCATCGGGTTTTTAGGACGACCATCTTTCCCCAATGAAATTTCATTGAAAGCTTCCCCTGAAGGCTCCACCCCTACTTTAGCAAGTACCGCATCAATGCCAAGCTGTTGTAAAACATAAGCATATACAAACGGTTTAGAAATCGACTGGATGGTGAATTCAGTATCATCATCGCCGATCGAATAAATTTCACCATCTACCGTAGACATTGCCAAAGCCAATCGGTCTGGATTTGCATTTGCTAACTCTGGAATATAGTCAGCTAGATGCCCGCTATTATCTACCTCACAGGCTTCTATCACATTTGCCAAATAATCTGGGAGAGGGGTTTTCATGGTCCGTAACCTTAAATGAGGAGATTTGCGCTTTAGAGCAATTTTTCAGCACAATCCGCTGATAATATTAAAATTATAATTTTTGAGTGAAATAAAAATCACGATATAAGTATTGTAATTCCGTTGACTTATTTATTTCAACCTCATTATACGTTTTTCAAAACTTTAAATAGAAAATTAGATTATTCTTTCTACAAATAGAACTCCATTTAAATGATCGACTTCATGTTGAACAATTCGAGCCGGAAAACCGTGAAAAATCGTTTCAACCACTTCACCCTGAAGTGTTGAATATTTAACCTTTACCATTTCTGCACGTTCAACTTGTCCGCGTTCATCTGGCACGCTTAAGCAGCCTTCTTCACCCAAAAGCGTTTCACTCGAAAACTCTAAAATTTCAGGGTTCACCATCACCACAGCTTCCATTTCAGGTGCATTTGGATAGCGTGGATTTGGTCTAGACGCCACAATAATGACGCGTTTAGAAATATAAACTTGCGGTGCAGCAATTCCTACCCCATTACGCTCAAGCATTGTCGCATGCATAGCATCAGCAAGCTGATAAAGCCAATTACTGTTTAACTCATTTGCCGAGACAGGAGCAGCAATCAACGTCAAAATTTCTTCACCACGCTTAGCCACAGGTAAAACTACACTCATCCTTTGAATCTCTCATTTAACTGGCTATGACAAGTTTTATTGTGTCGCTGAACGGCTCAAAAGAAAAGTCATTCCTACATCTGTTTTTGTTTCATCTAATGCGTTTTTTGTTTTAAAGCATTTTGTCTTTTATTCGTTAGGCTTAATCAGGTCCCCATAGAACAAATTTCCTCCATTTACTTTTACTTCACTTTTCCATTAATATCCAAACTTCAATTACAACAACTAAGTAAAAAAATGGATCAGGACTTAACTTTGCAGGATGCGAACTATCTTAATAAAGAAGATAAACGAACCCTTGCCCTTTCTTCACTGGGCGGCGCTTTAGAATTTTACGATTTCGTGATTTATGTGTTTTACGCCAAAATCATTTCCGACCTCTTTTTCCCCAGCACGCTTAGCCCATTTTGGGCCATGCTGAACACTTACGGTATTTTCGCAGCAGGTTACTTTTTTAGGCCATTAGGCGGAGTCGTCATGGCCCATTTTGGTGATTTGGTCGGACGCAAAAAACTATTCTCACTTTCTATTTTGCTGATGGCACTGCCTACCCTATTTATCGGGATATTGCCGACCTTTGAAAATATTGGGTATTTGGCACCGCTACTTTTATTGCTCATGCGTGTGGTGCAAGGTATTGCGATTGGTGGAGAAATTCCAGCCGCGTGGACATTTGTGTCTGAACATGTACCTGAAAGAAAAATTGGTCTGGCGAATGGTTTACTCACTGCCGGACTGTCTTTAGGAATTTTACTAGGCGCGCTGATGTCTTTATGGATTTCACTGAATTTTAGTGAAGGGCAAATCCATGACTGGGCATGGCGTATTCCTTTCATTGCAGGCGGTATTTTTGGTCTAGTCGCACTTTATTTACGAACTTATTTAAAAGAAACACCTGTGTTTAAAGCCATGCAGTCACGTAAAGAAATTTCTAAAGAAATGCCAGTGAAGCAAGTGTTAAAAACACATAAAACAGCCGTAGCGATTGGCATGTTATTTACATGGTTTTTAACAGGCTGTGTGGTGGTGGTGATTTTAGCCATGCCAAATTTATTGATTGGTTCATTTGGTTTTGAACGCGCGCAGACTTTTGAAATGCAAAGCGCAGCCATTGTCATGCAAATGGTCGGTTGTATTTTGGCAGGCTATTTTGCTGACCGTTTTGGTTGTGGCAAAGTCATGATGGTCGGTGCGCTTGCCGTGGCACTCACAGCATCAGTTTTTTATAACAGTTTAGGTCACGCCGCACACTCAACCATTTTTGGTTTATATATGCTGTTGGGCTTATGCTCAGGTACTGTCGGCATGGTGTCGAGCAGTATGGTCAAAATGTTCCCCGCACCTGTTCGCTTCTCAGGCATTTCATTTTCTTATAATTTATCTTATGCAATTGTGGGTGGTTTGACATTGCCTTTAGTCCATTGGCTTAGTCAATATAGTGATATCGGTGCGATGTATTATATTTTTGCGCTCACCATTTTGGCCTTTGTGACTGCATTTGTATTTTGGAATAAGTTTGAGAAATCTAGATATTAAAAATATTAACTCATTAAAAAACCACGCCAGTTGCGTGGTTTTTTATTGCTGTTCACTTTAGAAAGTAAACCCGATATTAAAGTTAATGCGGTATAGCCATTTATCACTGTTTGGCGAAGTGGCCGAGGTATAACCTGTTGAGTTGGTCGAGCCACCAATAATGTTGGAGTTTTTACCCCACGTATAATCTGCCCAAACCATAAAGGGTGAAGCAATAAACATCATACCTGTGGTGTTCATTTGCGAATCGGACCAATCATCACGTTTTTTATCGAGATAACTATAGTCATTATAAAACTTAATGGATTTTAGCTTACCCATATTGGTGACAGGCAAAGTATAGGCAAGGTTTAAACTGGCAATCGTACCTTCTGAAGCAATGAAATAAGCAGGCGTAAGGCCATTTGCCCCCATTAAAGTCATATCACTATTTACACCATATGGATTTTTAGCATCATATTGATAGTGAATAACCGAGCTTTGTAAATTAAAGCGTTTGTAGTTGTTTTCAGTATGCAAACCGACTGCATAATATTTGCCGTCTTTATCGGTAATATCATTATGTAGCTGAGCAATTGCACCCGATACACCGAACTCTTGCTTACCAAAATCAGTTTCTAACTTTCGAACAATGCGGGTATTTACCTGATTGCGCTTTTCATTTTGATAGGCTTTTTGAGATGGAAACGCGTTTCCTGCCAAGTCATCATAAGTTGCACTTTCAGGTGAATAACGCAAGTTCGTCTCTAACATTTGCGGGTAATAACCGAGTTTTAAATCCCAATCTTTGTCGTGATAATTCCAGTTAATCCCCGGTGCAATATTGTTGCCATAACCTAAAAAGAATGGAATGTGATAGGTCCAGCCATTTTGTGGATAAGGATAAATCGTGAAAGGCTTATAAACCAGACCTGCTTCAATACTGTTATTGGCATCTAAGTTATAGCCGACATATGCTTTTTCAATGGACGTTTTCTGTTGGTCTTGAAACATATAACTGGCGTTGATGTAGGCATCATCAAACTTACCTTTTAGGTCTACCCTGAAAATATCAAAATGGAGCTTACCAAAACCACGGTTAGGCCCTTCCCAATCTTCATAGCGTTGGTTTAACCGAACCACCCCACCTAACTTTAATGAGTCGGTGCCATCATCACTTTTCCATTCAAGCAATGAATCTTTTGCAAATGCATTGACGCTTACCCCCAGCGTAAGCGGTGCAATGAATGCCATGATCAATGAAGTCTTTTTCATCTCTACATCCTTGATTGAGTTCCAGCGTCCTGCTGGAACTTTATTTGTTTTACCTGTAAAACTTAGTTTTTATTGTTTTTTAGACAAAAAATTTTATCTAAAAAAAGGATGGCTTAGCAGCTCCCATCGCATATGTACTAAACCATCCAAACTGGTTAATACAGTTTCTTTTGCGGTGGGCCCGCGAAGTTTAATGGTCCAATCGAGTTCATATCGAGCTCGATCACAGTTGGTCCTTCAAAAGCGACAGCCTCTTGAATAACCGTTTTAAATTCATCTGCACTACCGACTTTCCAGCTCTTCACACCCATTGATTCGCCAAGAAGTTTGTAGTCTGGTGTATGCAATTCATTGAAATACTGACGACCACCAAAGTAGTTATTTTGAATGCCACGCATTACGCCATAACCACCGTCATTCATAATCATTAAGACCATGTTGGTGTTTTCTTGCACCATAGTTGCAATCTCGCCAATGCCAAGCATTAAGCCACCATCGCCGACTAAACCAATTACTTTTTTGTCAGGGTTAGCAACCGAAGCACCAATTGCTGTTGCAAGGCCTAAACCAATCGCACCCGCGAGTGAGTGAATGTTTTGGTTTGGTGCTTGTACAGGGAATAAACGGCTGCCCCATGTGCTACCCGACATGGTGATGTCACGTACAAAAATGCCATCTTGCGGTAAGGCTGCACGCAAGTGATCACAAATTAAAGCGTATTGATCGATTTGTTTGCGCAGTGCATCAATGGCAGCCTGTTTAGCAGCTACTACAGCAGCATCGTAATCAGCATCAACTTTTGAAGTTCCTTGAAGCTGTTCTAACACACGTGTTAAGACATCTTTGGCATCGCCACAAATGAAGTTTCGGATTTTGTAATTACGTTGCTGAGCCATTGGGTTTGCATCCACCTGAATAATATTTTCAGGGAACTCAACCGAATAGGTTTTAGTTTCATTACTACGTAAACGTGAACCCATCACAACCATTAAGTCAGCATCTTTTAGTAACTGCTCAACATCTGCCGAGTTATGGAAAGCACCTAAGCTACGTGGATGATCATCTGCCAACACACCACGAGCATGTGTAGACGACACCACTGGAATACCTAAATCTGCAACTGCTTTAACTTCGGCAACGCTATTTAAAGTTCCACCGCCAATCCAGAAAATCGGGCGTTTTGCTTTTTTGATTTCACTCACAAGAAAATCAATTTCAGCTTGCTCTGCCTGTGGCAACTCAAGTGCTTTCACTGGCCCAAGATTAAGTGGCAAATCAATTTCTGCGGCTTGTACATCAATTGGCAATTCAACACTTACTGGTCCCATTGGAACAGTGGTTGCTACACGAATGGCTTCACGAATCACGCCAACAGCATTGTCTGGACTGGTAATACGAAATGCTGCTTTGCTTGATGCACGTAAAAACGTAAGTTGGTCTTTGGTTTCATGAATGAAGCTTGCATCACGGTCGAGATATTCACGCTCAACTTGACCCGTTAAATGCAATACAGGACTTGCTGCATTCATTGCTTCAATCAGTGAACCCACCGCATTACCAGCCCCAGCACCCGTACTGGTCAGTGCTACACCTAAGCCTTTAAAGCGTGAATGTGCATCTGCCATGGTGACCGCACCCGCTTCACCACGAGCAGCAACAAAACGCATTTTTTCACGGCGACCTACCGCATCGGCAATAGGTAAATTGTGGATGGAAATAACACCATAAATACTATCAACTTGGTGCGCTTCTAAAACTCTTGCGATTGCTTCGCCTACATTTACACGTTCAGTCATGTCTGTTCCTCAAAATTTGTTTTCAGTCCTTGAATCTATTAATCGCACCAAGGGTTAGGCTGTTCATTCAGCCCCATATAAATACTCTTTTGTTGCATGTACGATAAAATGCCCAAACGGCCTTTTTCGCGCCCAATCCCACTGTCTTTAAAGCCACCAAACGGCGCACTAATCGAGAACTTTTTGTAGGTATTAATCCACACTGTTCCCACTTCTAACACACGTGCAATCCGCCAAGCTTTACGGTAGCTTTCAGTCCAGATGCCAGCTGCAAGACCAAAACAACTATCATTGGCTTGGGCAATCAAATCTTGCTCGTTGTCATATTTCATGACGACTAAAACAGGGCCAAAAATTTCTTCCTGACAGGTTTGGGCACTATTACTTAAACCCGTAATAATAGTGGGTAAGTAATAACTGCCTTTGGCATAGTCACCAGTTGTTAATGCTTCGCCACCAACCAAAACTTGACCACCTTCGCTTTTAGCAAGCTGCACATAGCGATCAACCGACTGCAAATGTTTTTCATTTACGAGTGGCCCTAAATGCACACCAGCCTGTTCCGGATGGCCCACACGTAGGCCTTTGGTAATTTCAACCAAACGCGTTAAAAACTGATCGTAAAGACTACTATGAATAAACAAGCGAGAACCTGCGATACACGCTTGGCCTGCCGAGCTAAAAATTCCGTACGCGACACCTTTAGCAGCCAGTTCGACATCTGCATCTGGCAAAACGATGGTTGGTGATTTACCACCTAACTCAAGCGAAGTGGTAATAAGTTTGTCCGCAGCAATATGCGCCAAATGACGGCCCGTGGTCGTTCCCCCTGTAAAAGAGATTTTACGAACCAACGGATGTTGAGCAATTGCATCACCAATCACAGAACCACGGCCAACTAACACACTGAGTAAGCCTTTTGGTAAACCTGCTTCTTCAAAAATTTTGGCAAGTTCTAAAGCAATCAGTGAGGTTGCTTCTGCTGGTTTTAACACAACAGCATTTCCAGCTGCTAAAGCTGGAGCAAGCTTTTGAACTTCACTCGCAATTGGAGAGTTCCAAGGTGTGATTGCTGCTACCACGCCTACAGGTTCATGCACGCTCATGGTCATAAAATCTGGAGCACGTTGAGTGGTTAACTCATCATTCAGCGTTTCACATGCCGCTGCAACATAACGCGCAGTCGCCGCAGCACTCATCACCAAACCACGTGTTTCAGTTAAAGGCTTACCATTATCGCGTGTTTGTAGTTTTGCCAATTCATCGACACGCGCTTCAATAATGTCTGCAACTTTGTAGAGAATACGTGCGCGCTCATGCGGCAAACTGTTTCTCCAGCTTGGTTGACGCCAAGCCTGATCAGCTTTTTCAATTGCTTCATTCACATCGTCAAGCGTTGCAGTCGAAATTTCGGCATTGACAGACTGATCTGCCGGAAACAGGCTTTGGATGACCGCACCGCGGCCCAAACGCCATTCACCTGCAATATAAATTTCCTTTGCCATGATCAAATCCCTCTTAAATCTGTATTGCTTCTACACTATTGCGACAAGCACGAATCACGCTAAGCGCAGCCAAAGTTGATGTTTTTGGGTTACTGGCTAACGGCACACCAACCAGTTCAATGGTCATTTGTCCAAAGCCACCTTCTGCCACAATGGTGTGTTTGTTTTTGTTGATTGTTGGATCAACGGTTAACTCGACCATGGTTTCATCCATTCCAAGCCCAGCAAGTGCAATCGTTGCAGCGACGTTGGCGTTTGCTGGAAACTTAATTGCAGCTTCACGAGCAGTTCCTGTGAAAAAAACCGTAGGTTCAGATACATGGTCTAAATCGACCAATTGCTCTGCATAACTCCCTTTCCAGCTTTTTGGACTTTTACAGCCTTTGTAAGTGACTTTTTGCAAGCCACCTTCTTTGGCTGCTGAAATACCGTCAATGCCAGCAATGGCACCTGCGAGTAAATGCAGATGGGCATTATTTTCTTCAGCTGTGTGTTTGAGCTGAATTAGAAAATCACTATCAGCCAAAGTTCCAACCGAAATCAGGCCTATGGTCCAGCCTTTCGCTAAAACCTTTTGAGCATGTTCTTTCACTGCTGCTTGACCTGCCACCTCAATGACATAGTCTGGCGCACCATCACATTGCTCAATATCTGAAATCACCTGAATCTCTGAAGACACTTGTGACTGCACTTTTTCAACGCTACGAGACGGCACGACAATCCATTTCAGTTGCAAATCTTGAGGCAAGTGTGCATGCACTTCTGCTGCCATTGCGCCGAAACCAATCATCATCAACTTTTTCATGACAGCACCTGATATTTATAAATGTTTATTAAAACCACCTGAGACATCGAGTGCTGCACCTGTGGTGTACGATGCCAATGGAGATGCCAAGAAAACTAAAGCACGGGCCGGTTCTTCAGGACGGCCTAAACGCTGCATTGGAATGCCTCGGTTTTTAGCAATATTGCCTGTCCATTCTTCCCATGACTGGTTTAAGTCTGAGCGAGTTTCATAACGGCGCTTCCACTGCGCGGATTCGACCATTCCAAGTAAAATCGAGTTCACGCGAACACCATATTGAGTAAACTCATGCGCCAAAGAATGGGTTAAATTCAACAATGCAGCGCGTGCAGATGAAGTCGCAATCATGTGCGGTTCCGGTTGCAATGCCAGTAACGAGTTCACATTGGTAATTGAGGCATTTGCTGACTGTTTTAAGTCGTCAAGAAAAGCCCGTACCGGATGTAAAACACTGAAATATTTCAGCTCGATTTCTTTCATCCAGTCTTCATCTTGTGTATTTTCAAAATTTGAAACACGGCCTTGCCCAGCATTGTTAATGAGCATATCAACATTGCCCAAATTGAGTTTGACGTCTTTAGCAAACTGCTGAACTTCTTCTTTTTTCAATACATTGCATGCTTTGGTAAAAATGTTGGCATGCGGATATTTTTCTAAAATATAGTGCTTAGAAGTATTTAAACGTTCTTCATCGCGACCACACCAAGCTACTTTTGCACCCTCTGCAACCAGTATTTCAACAGCAGCCAGCCCGATCCCAGATGAGCCACCGGTAACAACTGCAACTTTTCCTTCAACTTGGAAGCTCATAATCCTTAATCTCTCTTACGATTGTTCCTGAATCGTCAACATAATTTGGTTAAATGCTTGCGGTTGGTCGACATAACTTAAATGTCCTGCATCTTCTATGACGAAGCGCTGTTCCAACTGCAATTCCTGAGCAAGCTCTTGTATACCTAACGCAGGAGTGATTTGATCTTGCTGCCCTACAATGACTGTGCATGGGACTTTTAAATTAGTTAAGTAATTACGTATTTCGTCATATGCGAGTAAGTACGATGCATGTGTGAAACCCTGTAGGGTCAACTGTTGCATCACCTCTGAAACTAACGCTAAGGCTTGTGGCTCTTGTTTATAAATCAAATGAGGTCCACGGCTTTCGGCCATGCCTTTAGCACCTAACTCTTTCAACATTTTTGGTCTTTTTTCAAAAACCTGAATTTGTGTCTGTTCATCGTGGTGTTGGTAGCCTTGAGCTAAATTAGCGACAACCAAGTGTTCCACTCGCTCTGGGTAAAGTGCAGCAAATGCACTCGCCTGTAAGGCACCTAATGAGTGTCCGACCACAATTGCTTTTTCAATTTTTAAAACATCAAACAACGCAGCCAAACGCTTTGCATAGTCGGTAGCATTGGGTTGATCAGTTAAAAGTTCATCTGATTTGCCATAGCCCGGTGCATCCCAGGCAATGACATGAAAATGATGAGACAACACTTCAAGTTGGTTTACCCATGAAGCAGAACCTGAACTAATGCCGTGCAACAGCACAAGGTACTCACCCTGACCGGCTTCCCGATAGGCTTGCTGCTGGCCTTGAACAGTGACGGTTTTCACCGGAAATTCTGCTAACTTTTCAATGAGTGTCATCATTTTCAATTCTTTCCTTTATTCACTTCATCAAACAATTAACGTTTGATTTGAGACAATGGATGCTCTGGTGGATAGTTTGGAATGGTTGGTTTACCTGTTCCCAACATCACACACATCAAGGCATCTTCTTGACCTGGGTTAAACAGACCACGGTAGATTCCCGGTGGAATTGAAATCAGGTCGCGCTCTTTTAAACGGGTCTCAAATTTTTCGCCGTTGTGCTCAATGAACAAATCAATTTCGCCGCGGAGCATAAAGAAAACTTCTTCAACATCGTGGTGAATGTGCAAAGGACCTTCACACTGTGGTGGCAACACCATGGTCGAAAACGTGAAGTTTTCTGCTGGAACGGTGTTGCCGTCATTTGCAACGCCTGTTGCACCCGTACCCATGTAACGCATTTGTGCACGGCGATATTTCGGGTCGTAATCGGCTTGGAACTTCAAAGCCTCAAAGTCATATTTACGTGTCTCAAAGCGAGCAATACGCGTGTTTAACCAATCCTCTAAAGAAGCATTTTCTGGTTGTACCCACGATTCGAATTGTTGTGTAGTCATTTTTTAAACTCCTATACAGTGAATTAATAACGTTTTAAAAGAGGAACCAAGAACAACGACCCAATGACAGCGACAGCAGCCAAGAAGGTAATTCCTAAATTAAAACTATGTGTTTGCATCACGATGTAACCGATAAGAACAGGCGCAATTGCACTTGCAAAATTACCTAAACCGTTAAATATTCCGCCCGCAGTCGCCCCTACATTTGAGGTGGTTACTTTTGCAAGAAGGGCAAATACGGCAGCTACTCCAAAACCCCACGCCATCGCGCTTAAAGACATGGCTGCAATAATCAATAATGGCTGGGTCATAAGAACCATCACATACATGAAGATGCCCGCGAGTAATAAACCGCTAAATACTTGAATGGCGCGGCGGCCTAGCTTGTCAGATAAGAACGCACCGATGATTTCGCCAATTAACATTGCAATGAATGGAAAGCTTGAATACATTCCAAACTCTTTGAGATTGAATCCTTTGTCTTGCATAAGATAAGAAGGAACCCAACTGTTTAAGCCCCACAAATAAGTCATCAATGCAATGTTAAAGAGACAAACCAACCAGAATGCGTTGTTGCTTAAGAGCAATTTAGTATTGGTAATATGGCCTTTGAAATTGGTACGTTTACTCTCACCATCAATTTCAACAGTTTTCTTGAGCTGCAAGTTACGCAAGCCAAAAACAATGCTGAAAATAGCGATTAGTGTTAATCCGGCCATCACAAAAAAAGTGGTATGCCAGTCATGGTGCGCCAAAACATTTGCCGTGATTGGGAACCCGAGGAATGCGCCAATCGGCGTTCCAAGTAAAAACATGGTTGAAGCACGTGCTTGCTGACGATCTGTGTAAGTCTGCTTCACAATGGCATAGGCCAAGGCAAATAACGGACCTTCTGCCAAACCAAGTAGCACACGTAAAATCAACATGCCTGAGTAACTGGTGGTAAAGCCCATGCAGAACATGAGTAAACCCCAAGAGGTCACGCTCCAGAACAGCATTTTCTTTGGGTTAAAAATGTCACCCAAAAAGCTTAGAAAGACTGATGAAAAACCATAGGAAAGCAAGAAACTTGTCATGAGCCATCCAAGCTTGGCCTTATCTTCAGCAATTCCCATTGCACTTTGAAAATGAGGATCTGAAAATAAAACCGCAATACTAATCTTGTCGAAAAACGCCAGTACCACACACACCATAAGGACAAAAGCAGGTACCCAATGCTTCAATCCACTTTTTTCTTCATTACTCATGTGTCATTCCTTCGATTTGGTAATGAGAACCAGATTTAATGTTTACGGTTTTAACTTCATGACATTAAATTCAGCATCTGCTAATAGTTTTGGATCTAAAACGGTGTTGGCTTGCATCCAACGTTTTGCCAGTTTGACTAGCTTCGAGTCATTAATGGCAATCATATTCAGCAAACGATTTTCATGGTCCAGATATAAATAACTCACCTGATCTTCACCACCCTGGCGAATCACTAACTCTTTGGTTTTTTCAGGCTGATACGTTCCTAAAATCTGAATATTGAAGTGATATTGATCAGACCAGAGCCATGGAATATCGGTATATTCAGTTTCAATTCCAAGCATCGACTTCGCTGTGGCAATTGCCTGATTTTGTGCATTTGCCCAAGACTGAATGCAATAACCCAAACTCGGATGAATTGCGACATCACCTGCGGCATAAATGTTTTGATCTGAAGTTTGCCCAAAACAATTCACCACAATGCCATCTTTCACATCGAGGCCAGCATGAACACCTAACTCTTTGGCAATTTCAGCGCCTGCACCTACCACAACGCAGTCAAATAACTGACTATTTTGTGGATGGTTTACTACTTCAACTTTTTTATCTGGTGCTTCAATTAAATGAAGGCTCTTGCTGTCTAAGTGAATTTGTGTACCTTGAGTTTCATGCATATTTTTTAAAAATGCAGACACTTCTGGACTCACACTTCTTGCACATAAACGGTCGCCATATTCAAAAATATGAACTTCTTTACCTTGCTTACGTGCAGTTGCAGCAATTTCAAGACCAATCCATCCGCCGCCGATCACAGCAACATTCTTTGCATTCTTTAAAATTTTAGCCAAGCGTTCACAGTCATAGACATTACGTAAGGTCACAACATTTGGAATGAACTGCCATGTATTCACTGGCACACGTGCACGACTTCCAGTTGCAATCAGTAATTTGTCATAGGGCAAAACCTGACCACTTTCGAGATGAACCTGTTTTTGCTCACGGTCGACTTTTGTCGCAATTTCCGGCTTGTGCCAGTGAATATTGAATTCTTGAACTTGCTCAGGAGAAAACAGATTCAAACTTTCATAAGTTGCTTCTTTTGAAAGTACTTGCTTAGACAGTGGCGGACGCTCATAAAACACTTGATTCTCATTTGAAACCACGTGAATTTCGCCGACATAACCATTTTGACGTAAGGTACTTACTGCCCAACCTGCTGCCTGTCCGGCACCTACAATTACGATCTTTTCCATAGCCATCTTCCTTGTTCAGCAATACCTGTTAAACAGGCTTCACCTGACGGCGAGTTGTGTCATCAAGACCACCTTCAATCGCCCACTCTGTGAAAAGCTCTAGACGGTGTTCTTCTACACGTGGCTGCCATTCTTCTGTCAAATAATCATCGTTGGTGTAATATTCAAATGCACCACCCAATGGTGAGTTGACGTACCAGAAATAAGCAGAAGAAATTGGGTGACGTCCCGGCCCAATAAAGGTTGACCATTCCGAACGATTCATATTTAAACCGCCCCCAATCACCTCGTGAATATCACGTACTACAAAAGCAACGTGATTTAAGCCAGCAGGTTTATTTGGAACACTCAGCAAGAATAAATCATGGTGATAACCTTTACCGCGGCAACGTAAGAATGCACCACGATTTTTGTAGGCATCAGACAAATGAAAGCCTACTTTTTCAATATAGAAATTTTCCGTTGCTACTAAATCTGGTGTGAAGAACACGACATGTCCAATCGCAACAGGTTGACCTTTTTCATAGACAGGACTTGCTGCATTCACACGTTGAATATTGCCGTATTGGTTAATGCCTTCCGTTTTGAGTTCAGACACATCTTTAACAAAACTTTGTTCAAAACGAATGGTCATGCCATTTGGGTCAAGACACTGCACCGTATTTTCAGTACGTTTAAAACCTTCTACATCGGCCAAACGTACTGCTAAGTCTTCTAGGTCTTGTGTGCTTTCAACACCCCACGTGACTTCACGTAAAGTTGAACCTTGCTCAATGGCAACTGGCAAACGTGCATCATCACAATTAAATAGATAAATCTTGCTGCCATTTTGGGTTTGGTATAAATCTGTGCCTTCAATATCCGAAACACTTTGGCTTAAACCAAAATCTGCCAAAAACTTGTTTGAAGCGGCTCTATCTTCAACTCCAAACTTTAAAATCTCGATCCCTGTAATCATTTGACTACTCCTTAGTTAAAGACAAAACCGCCATTGACCGGAATATTTTGACCTGTCACAAAAGAGGACAAATCCGACAGTAGATACAATGCTGTTCCATTTAAATCTTGTGGAAGTTGCTGACGTTGAATCGCTCTTCCGTTGACATATAAATCGTGACGTTCTTGAGGCACATACTCGGTTGCTTCAACCAGAGTAAGGCCCGGTGACAATGTGTTGACACAGATATTGGACTGCCCCAACTCTCTTGCCATGGAACGCGTCATGGCAACAATTGCACCTTTACTTGCCACATAAGCCATCAGGTTCGGTGCACCCCAAAGTGCTGTATCGGAAGCAACATTAATGATCTTGCCGGCAGCCGATTGCTTTAAATGGGGAACGCATGCCTTACTGATTAGCCATGTGCCTTTCACATTAATATTCATGACCCGATCCCATAGTTCAGGATCGTAATCAATCATATTCTTTCCTCCGACATTGGTTGCCAGTGCCGCGCAGTTCACAAGGCCATCTAGTCCTTGTAATACTTCAACGCTTTTTGCAACCGCACTTTCAATAGAGTCTGCATTGGCAAGGTCAACACTGACCGCATGAACGTTTAGCCCTTGTTTCTGTAAAGCTTGTGCTTCTTGTTGTACTAGGTTAGATAAAATATCTGCCATCACAACTTCAGCACCCGCCTCAGCAATGGCTTGAGCGAAATCTCGGCCTAAACCACGTGCAGCACCCGTCACTAAAACTTTTTTGCCTTGCAACAACGCTATATTAGCCATGAGCTTCTTCCTGCATCTCGATACGGTTTGATGCATTGAGTGCAGCAATTTTCTTTAATTGCTTTTCAGCTTCTTTTTTCATTAAACGGCGTAAACGTGCAAGACCAACATCGTGTTGATAGAGGAACTCTTTTTCACGCGCATTTGGTGCAAGGTTTTCTAAAATAATTCGGTCTTGTTCCAATACATCCCAATGCAACTGCTCTAAATGATTGCGATATAAGAAACGCCATACATTACGTTGCCAGCCACTTACCTTACGGCAGCGCCAGAAAAATACACGAGTATTATTAGCATCAATTGGCGTTGCATAACCCACAATCCAAAATTCACCACCTGGGCCAAATTGTTTGCGGTAAGGAATTGAAAGACGTAACCAACTTGCACCGGTCGAACCATATTCGACCCAGTCAAAGTTCACACCTGTTTGACCTTCTTTTTCAAAAACAAAGCCGTTATCGGTGGTACGGTGCTTCATCTCGGCGGTACGATCACCATCAGCCATCGAGTGCGATGTCGCATGTAAATAACTACCATGCATTGGATCCATCACGTTATCAATTGCATACTGATGGTTTACTTTCCAGTCTGCTTGGCAAAGGAATGCACTCCACTCTTCGCTTGCAAGTTGCTCTGGAAACTCAAGCGGCGCTGGTTCTTCATTTGCATCGATACCAAACCAAATGAAGATTGCGCCATGTTGCTCAATTACTGGGTAGTTCTTTAGACATTTAGTTCCGGTCATTGGACATTCATGAACAGCTGGCACATCAGCAACTACACCATCAGCACGAACTTCAACACCGTGATACCAGCAAGCAACTCGGTCGCCCAAGTTCCAGCCAAGTGAAAGACGAGCACCGCGGTGTGGACAGCGATCTTCAAGTGCATGAACCTGACCTTCGGCATCACGCCAAACCACAATATTTTCGCCTAAACGAGTAATTCCGACTGGATTAGCAGCGACTTCCCAACTTGCTAAAACTGGATGCCATTGATCACGTAAACCAAGTTCTAAATATTCTTCAGCACTTTGTGAAGCTGATACGATTGCGTTCATTTTATTCTTCCCTGACTCAATAACCTAAACGTTGCATTTCTTCTGTAAAACTTGCAGAAGTCCATTCATCACCAGATTCACAGCGGAAACCCTGTTGATTAAGTGCAGAAACAACGTCATCTAACTCTGTTGCGCCCGCAGAAAATGCCTGAATCAAGTTCTTTACAAAATCTTGTTCGTAGAGGGTTGGTTCTTTATAACGTGTTTGCCAAACCAACAATTCAGATTGACCTGGAACTTGAATATTGTTGATGCCTGCTTCAGTTGCTGGCGTTGCATGAATCCAGCTTGCCAACTTTTCATTAAATGTCTTCATTGTTCTGCTTCCTTGTACATGAGAGGACTAGAGTTGAATTTGAATATCCTGTCCTTCAACACGAACTGGGTAAGTACATAGGTTTCTACACCCGGGTCCACTTTTTAGCTCACCTGTCTGAATGTCAAAAATTGCTTCGTGCAATGGACATTCCACAGTGTGATCTTCGATAAATCCTTCAGTTAATAAGGCATATGCATGAGGGCAAACATTTTCGATAGCAAAGTAATTTTCATCGACGAAAAATACGCCTATTTTCTTTCCTTCAATTTCGATGGCTTTCGGCTCATCTTCGCTAACGTCACCCTGCTGACAAATTGAGATCCAACTCATACCTTGCGTCCTCATTTTGTTTTACATACAAAACATAATTTGATTTTCAAAACATGAGCTAAGCATAATCTCCTTGATCATTTTTTGTCAAAGTAAAAATAAACATAAAATTCATATATTTGATTAATTTTAAATATTTTGTTACGTTTCAAACAAGAAACAAAGTTTTAAATATAAAAATTGTTTTATGCATTTTTAACAATTACAATAGTTATAAAATAAAGCAGCATGCCCCAAATTGAATCATGTTTTATTTATAGGAAAATGACACGAATGAGCATAGCAATTGAAGAAGATTCGCAAGAATCAGAAACAACAAAAAATGATGATCGTTATTTAGTACCCGGACTTGTACGGGGGTTAGCTATCTTGCAAGCATTTAACCAACAAGCGCAAGAAATGACCATTACAGAAATTGCTGAAATTTTAGAAGTGAACCGTTCTAGTGCATTTCGTCTGATTTATACACTCGAATCTTGTGGCTATTTAAGAAAAGCATCTCAAAAAACTTATGCTCTCGATTCTAAAGTCATGGAGCTTGGTTTTAACAGTTTATCTAAACTTTCATTACTCGATTTATCGACACCATTAATGAAAGAATTACGTGACCAAACCAAACTTGCGGTACACCTTTCAATTTTAGAAGGTACTCATATTGTCTTTGTAAATAACATTCAGTCGATGGGAACCTTCACGAGCAACATTAGCTTAGGAACTCGCTGGCCTGCTCATGCAACCGTCATTGGTCAAATGCTATTGTCTGATTTACCTGAAACTGAAGTACGTCAGCGTTATCGTAACTTTGATGATTGGGATAGTTTTTCTGAACTGACTCCAACCAATTTAAAAAACCTATTACAAAGATTAGTCTATGTAAAAACCCAAAAAACCATGGTGAGCTGGGGTCATTACAATCATGATATGGCAGCCTGTGCGGCACCTATTTTTAAACAGTCAAACGGGAAAATGGTTGCTGTTATCTCTGTGAGTTGTCCAATTACCACTTACGATGAAAGAACATTTAAAGAAGATATCGCAAGCCTCGTTGTTGAAACAGCAAATAAGATTTCCAAATTTATTTATTAAAAAAAGCGACGTTAAGTCGCTTTTTTTTGTGATTTTATTTCTTAAATTAAAAATTACGCTTAAATACGTTCCCATTCATATCTTGAAAAATCAGTGCCGAAAGGCTTTCTTTAATATCAAATTTTAAATACTGCTGTTTAAATTGAACAACCGCATAAAACTCTTCAGCGCCATCATCTAAACCAGTAGCACAAACCTGGCTGCCTTGTGGGAAATCTTTGAGCCATTCAGCCTTATAGAAATCTGACACTGAACTAAATTCACAATACTGTTTTGGCTCCGCCATTATTTTTGCAGCAATCAGATCAAACTGTTGTTGTTTATAAACATCTAAGCTCAACAACATGTTCACTCTCCAAATTAAAGCTGGTTAGAGGCTAAAAGCTGTTTCTTTTTAACTTTTTCCCATTGATACCAGCCATAAGCTGCCATCAAAACAAATGCTGCATATAATGCGGCTGTTAAAAATAAATCTTTATAGATAAACATGCCCACATAAATAATATCGACAAATACCCAAAGTACCCATGTCGCAATATGCTTTCGGCTGGTCCAATACGTTGCAAGTAAACTAAAGGCTGCAAGCTGTGAGTCGAGCATCGGTACTGCAGCATCAGTAAAGTTTTTAAGAATTAAACCAAACAGTAAGCCACCTACCGCAGCAATAATCATTTGAAAAATTGCAACTTTAGGAGCTATCGGTTCTATACGAATGTCATGATCTTGCTGCTTTCCTTTGAACCAATAGTAAAAGCCATAAAAATTTACGACCATAAAAAAGAACTGCAAAATTGTTTCGCCATACAGCTTAAATTCGTAAAACAAATAGGCATATAAAACAAAGGCAAAGAAATTAAACAGCCAACACCACATATTACGGATGACGGTTAATCCAACTCCAATGAGGCTAATCAAGACCGCAAATATTTCTAGAGGTGACATAGGAACAGCTGCTTATGGAGTTTAATTTGACGAGGTATTATGAGAAAAATATGCGACTAAGCAAACAACTAATTTAACGTATTCAAAAAAATCTATATTCCATGCTTGAATCTAATTTGTACTTTTCTATTTATATGTTATAAAAATATCATCTATATTTTCAATATATTTATCATGTTTTTATCTAAAGCCCATTCTTGTCTAGCGCGTCAATTCTACGCCTCAGAGATTAAGTTCTGTGTGGTCAATTGGCGACGTCCTTATTTTAGACAAATTGGCGCTTTGAATAAAAAAATCAAGAAGTTACTTACTTAATATATTCTCTGATTTTTCTTAAGAAGCCGCCATAAAAACGCGGCTTTTTTTATGTCCGTTCACCCTAGAAAACAACACTTTATGGAGCTTTATATGAAACCGTTATTTGAACAACAGAGTACATCCAGCCCACAGATTCAGCCGGCTGTAGCATTATCCGCATCTTCGACTCGACTCGCTACAGCCGGCCAATTTATTGCTGTCATTGTTATTTGGTCGCTTACCCCTCTTGCAGCCGTCTGGACAGTACAAGAATTTCATTGGGCGTGGGGGTTATTTATTCGTTTTAGTTTAGCGATTCCAATTGCTTTGCTGTGTCTAAGATTTTTTCGTTTAAAGCTCATCTTTAGTAAAAAAGCTATTTTAAGTTATTGCGCTGGCGCCATTGGGTTATTTGGTTCTATGGCCTTTTGCTACATGGGTGCAGATAAAGTCCCCTCCGCTATTATTTCAATTATTTACGGTACCTCTCCCTTAGTATCGGGACTCATTAGCTCTTTTGTTTTAGGGCGTGAGCGTTTTTCATCATGGCAATGGCTTGGACTTGGTATTGCTCTTGTCGGGATGAGCTTTACTTTAGGACTATCTTCATCAGGTTTCCAGCTCAACCGTATCGGTATTATATTAGAGCTGATTGCGATGCTGTTTTATGTATTATCGACTTTTGCAGTAAAATCTGTTGGTGCGCATATTCCGCCAATTACACAAATGACAGGTGCTACTCTTGTTTCATGGGTCGGTTATATATGCCTGTTACCTTTCTTTTGGTCACATCTTCCAACTGAATTTCCAAGTCTAAAAATTTCACTAGCAGTCTTCTATAGTGCTGTCTTTTCTTCTGTACTTGCCATGATTTTTTACTATCAACTCATTAAGGTACTACAGCCAACGACGGTACTACTTATTACAATTATCACCCCTGTTTTAGCGACTTTTTGGGGAACATGGTTTAACCATGAACAACTTAGCTCACATCTTATTTTAGGTTTAACTATGTTGTGTTTAGGGCTATTGATGTATTCACGGCGCTCCGCATAAGCTTATACAACCTGACAAATTTATGCGTCAGGTTGTACTTTCCATCTATTATTTGCAGCATCCTTTTATTTTTACTTACCAAGTCATCAACAAATTATATTTGATCGTTTTTAAATGATTGGTTAAAAGATAATTAAAGACAAATAAAGAGCATGAGAAAATGTCAAATCAAGAAGGAAAAGTCAGCCGTGAAACTCGCGGTCACATCTTTTTAATTGGTCTAGATCGGGCAGCAAAACGCAATGCCTTTGATAGCCACCTTATTAAAGATTTATCCCGTGCACTCACCGAATATGAAAATAACGATGACCTGCGCTGTGCGATTGTTTTTGCTCATGGCGACCATTTTACGGCGGGGTTAGATTTGGTTGAATTACAACCTAAGCTTGCTACAGGTGTTTTTGATTTTAGTGATGAAGAAATTAACCCGTGGGGTACTGTTGGCCGAAAACTGAGTAAACCATTAATTGTGGCTGTGCAAGGTTATTGCTATACGGCGGGTATTGAACTATTTCTTAATGCAGATATTACTATTGCAAGTGAAAATACTCAGTTTGCTCAAATGGAAGTCCAACGTGGCATATTACCTTTTGGTGGAGCAACTGCACGCTTTACTCAAGCAGCAGGTTGGGCCAAGGCCATGCGCTATTTGCTTACAGGTGACCATTTTGATGCAAAAGCAGCTTTGGATATGAACCTGATTACAGAAATATGCCCAGAAGGTACGGAGCTTAAACGTGCAATAGAACTTGCGGAACATATTGCTCAAGCTGCCCCACTTGCTGTGAAGGCCACCCTTGCCTCTGCACGTGAAGCTATTAATGAAGGCTACGAGGTTGCTTTTCATCAATTGCAAAACCATCTGCGACCTTTGCTGACAACAGAAGATGTTCAAGAAGGTGTTTTTGCCATGCTACAAAAGCGTCCACCTGATTTCAAAGGCAAATAAAACCTACTCAAACACTATACTCATGGTTTGAAACTTATCACTTTGTAAGAGTAAGTATGCAAAAAAGAAAGCCCACATGATGTGGGCTTTCTTTTTATTAGTTGGTTTATTCAACTCTAATGATTTTACCAAATTCATTATGGTGAACGACTGTAATTTTTTGGCTACGGCCCTGTTCAATTTCTTGTTCAGGTAAATCAAAATAGCGTGAATAATCATCAGTTTGTTTTGCGTCAAGCGCACTACCAGCGACACGGCGCTCTGGTAGCAAATGGCTCCATAACAATAAGCAAATTGCACATGCAATTAATGCTGTAATGCCATGTTCAATTCCTACACCAAATGCACTAAATAAACGGTGTACCAAATGGGTTTTTTGCAACTCAGCCAATACCCAAATAAATAAAAATGGACGCCACAACAACAACCAACCACCCCACATCATGGCTGTGCTTGTTGTAGAAACATAGCGTTTATGCCATGGTAGTTGGCGGCGTAAATCAATAATCAACGAATTTGTCTTCATTTCTCTCTTTACCTAACGGAGTGCTGTGGTTTTTCCCCAGACATCAATACAACACGATCTTTAAAATCTCATGACTTTTGCATTTCATCTAGCGAATGCCCCGATCTGGGCTCACCCAACGCGCTCGTTTCCCATCTCCACGTCGTAAGACTTTTGGAAATGCTACAATGGTTGCTGAAATAGTGATTAGCCAAAAGACCAATGGATACCAAATCATCCAGAAATAGTTTTTTCCTAGATTTGGTTCATAACGACTATCCATCCATTTGCTTAAAGCAAACTGAATTAGACAGGTTGCTCCCAATAAAATACCGGTACCATACGGTAAAAATGGGGAACTCACAACAGCCAATGCGGGTACAGGTAAAATAAAATGTACCAACCACAACAAAGCCATTGCCAGCATTAAATATGACCATACTAAAGTTAAGCAAAGCTCAAACATTAACGGCCATAAAAAATTCAATTTTGGCTTAGTGAACACATCAATGTTTTTAATTAAAACCTGCGCCCCACCCATTGCCCAACGTAAACGTTGTTTCCACAACCCATTTAAGGTTTCAGGCATTAAAATCCAAACCAAAGCATTCGGTTCAAACTGAATATCCCAACCTGCACGCTGTAACTTCCAAGTAATATCGATATCTTCAGTCAACATATTTGGTGACCAATAATCGACTTGATGAACAGCGCTTTTACGAAAAGCCGTAATTACACCGGATACGGTAAACAAACGACCAAAAGTACGTTGTGCACGTTTGATCATGCCAACAATCGAAGAAAACTCACCAACCTGAATACGGCCTAATAAAGTTGATCGCGTGCGAATACGAGGGTTACCAGTGACCGCTGCAATCGTTGGGTTTTTAAGAAAATGACGAATCATCCACTTTGCTGCATGTGGATCAAGTAAAGCATCACCATCAATACCAATTAAGAATTCGGCATCAGTCATCAGGCTACCTGCCTGTAGACCCATTGCTTTTCCCTGATTTTGCGCGAGATGAACAACACGCAATTTTTCATGTTGTTCTGCTAAACGATCAAGTACTTCACCTGTATTATCTGAGCTACCATCGTTAATCGCAATCACTTCAAAATGAGGATAGTCCAGTTTTAAGGCATGGCTAATGGTTTCCTCTGCATTATCCCCTTCATTAAAACAAGGAACTAATACAGCGACTTTTGGATAACTTTCTAAAGGAGCTGGTTGATCGTAAGGGGGAGCCTTACGTTCTTTCCAATAGAAAATGATCGCACCAATCATCCATAGATATGACATAAACAATGGATAATAAAAAACAAATTTTAAAGCATGCGACCAGATTGCAGCAAAGATTGTCATATTTCAGCCTCGTCTATGGCACAAGACGAGATGATTTTTCAGCAAATGCTTTATGCATCACGTTAACGTCCGGATGATCTTTAATTGGGTCATCTGGATAGTATGCAACATGCATTGCACCTTGCTCATAGAGAGAATGAATTGTCGCAGCCATTTCAGTTGAAGGTACCTTTTCGTTATTACGCCAGTTTGTTGCCTGTAGCTCAAAAACTGTTTTCTTAATGCCATTTGGATACTTTTTAACGCGATCAATCATGTCTTTATAAAATTGATCGGCGTTATCTACTTTTTCCATATAAGGCATTGCCATAATGGCAGTAAAATCATAACGGTTTAATGACTCTTCAAGTGATTGAGAGTACCAATTTTCCGCATATGGTTTTAGAGCTACTTGCGCATATAAATTACGTGCTGTAAGCAGGAACGGTTCATATTGACGTACCTGATCAACAAGCTGCATTGCAAAATCATCTAAATATTTTGTTTTATATGCAGTCCACTTTTGCAAGTCTTGGTCGTTCTCACGGATTTTTGACAAATCTGTTGGTAAGCCTTGTTTTGCATAAGCTTTTAAAGCATCTGGACTTGCATCTTCATAATCAGACAGAGTCACATCATCATGGAATAAAATTCCATTGAAAGACGATGACTTCGCTAAATCTTCATATATTTCACGGATGGTTTGACGTGCTTCAGATGAAAAAGGACTTAAACGGATGTATCCCATATTGAGATGTCCACCCGTTTTATTCTGCTCCGTCACGACCAAATCTTTTGATACAGGATCAGTTTTTGGTAGTTCCCATGCCAATAATGGCATCCAAGCATAAATACGGCTTACAGGGGTGCGCGTTTGAATTTGCCATGCAACACGGTTGAATAAATCAGCACGCATAGGCATATGTCGATTTGGGAAGTATACCATATCGGCAGAACCATTAGCATCTGCATCTGCGAAAGCCTGTAAATAAACTGTATTTACACCCATCGCATTAATTCGGTCGAGTAAATTACCTAAATTACGTTCTTGCTGCTGCGGGTCAGGATCATAAATATAGTCGAGATCAACATGCATGATTTTTTGCGGACGATTATTATCCGTTAAGTTTAACTCGCGATTCTTAATCTCTTGAGCCAAATCATTGGTACTCATTCCACCCTCTACCAAAATACGACTCATATTTTGCAGAGACTGTTTTGCATGATCTGCCCCATCATCAAGTGTAATGGTCACAGGCATGCCTAATTTTTTTGCAATTTGTACAGTTTGCATATTATAGCGACCATATGGCCACACCATAATACGTGGCGAACGTAAACCATGTGCTTTTAATAAGTCATTATTCTTTTTCAGGTCATTATAAATTCGGGCCTGATATTGGCTATCATTTTCATACGTTTTTGTTTTTACGTCATAAAAACGAGTTGTTGCCGCAGGCTCAGAGTTCCCTTGTGGGTTGCCCGTAATACCGCGGTGTAAATGATAACTATGGCTTGCGATTTCAACAAAACCGCTATCTTGCATTTCTTTAAGTTCAGGCCAACTTAAAATTTTATCACGTGGAATTTCTTCACCAGAAAAATCAACTTTCTGATTTGATTTTGGCTCTAACCATGAACCAACAACAGCAAGTACTACCGGAATTTTTTTAGCTTTAATGACCGGATAAGCATTTTGATAAAAAGTTTGGTAACCATCATCTACAGTTAATAAAACTGGCTTGGTCGGCAATGCAACTTTACCCTGATGAGCACGAATCAACTGGTCTACAGTAATAAAATGGAAACCATTTTTTTGCAGCCAATCAACGTGATCTGTAAATTGTTGAGTAGTAACCGCATATTGAGGAATTAATGCATTTTTACTATCGGTAATTTCATGATATCCAATGACTGTAAGTGTTGAAGCATCTAGTTTAGGAGGGTTAGCCAAGGCCATGCCTGACAAGCCTGCTAAAGCTAAGCCAAGCGTTAGGTTCAACAAAGGAGATGCAAAGCGGGTAATCATGAAATAGCGTCTCAATAGCAATATAGATTATTTATGTGAAATTTAAACTTAAGAACTAAACTTTATATCTATATTAGCTCTTAGGTTCAGCCTGCCCAAAAAGAACAGTTTTCAGTTCACCTTTATAATCAAATAAACTGAAAATAATCTTAAATATTCAAAAAGCTAAAATATAAATTACTAATGTATATATATTTAAAGCTTATATATGAAATCAAAATCTAAAGAATTTGATTTCATTCATCACGGGTTTTCACGTCAAACAATGTGATTTCAAAAATCAAATTTGAGTTTGCCGGAATAATTTTACCCATTTTGCGTTCGCCATAAGCCAAATGCGCAGGGACAATAAGTTTACGTTTTCCGCCAACTTTCATTCCTATGATGCCTTGGTCCCAGCCCTTAATGACACGACCAGTACCAATCACACACTCAAAATAATTTCCGCGGTCAATTGAAGAGTCGAATTGAGTACCATCTTCTAACCAACCTGTGTAGTGAGTGGTAATTAAGGCACCTTTAACCGCTTCTTTACCTTCGCCTACTTTTAAATCGATAATTTCTAATTCACTGATCATAACATTTCCATCTAATTTAATTTCACAGCTCAGACTCAATCTTTAGTCTAGCAAGTGAAGTTGTAAAATTTGTTGCGCTTTTCTATTTTACTGTAACTGCGTCCACACGACATTTGCTTGTCCCTTGTCACCAAGCAAAGTCCACTCAGTGTCCATGACATTTAACTGTAGCTGCATGGTACGTTCACAAAGCTGTTCTAGCTCAGCTGTACTTTGAGGGGCAATTTGCCAAACCTCAACGTTACTTAATGTTTTAATTTTACTATTTCTCTTCCACCAGTCTTCGACTTGTGTGCCATAAACAACAATCGCAACTTTTTTACAACGTGCGCTGGCTTTTTTGACTTTATCTTCCGATGGTAAACCCACTTCAATCCATGCTTCTAACTGACCTGTTAAATCTTTTTGCCATAATGCTGGTTCATCAGTTTCAAAAAGGTCTTTAGTAAACTCAAGCTCATCACTTGCAAAACGGGCAAAGGCCATCAAACGAACCATTAAACGTTCTAAAGTTTCCGAAGGATGCAAGGCAAGCGTCAGTTGGTAATCACCATAAATATGGTCATCCATATTGGCAATATTCAAGTCTGCCTTATAAATTGTTGCTTTAAGCGCCATGATTAATATGTTCCAAAATTTGGCGCTAAGGATACTCGATTTTAGGTAAAAATTTATAAAAAAACTGAGTAATGCAAAACATAGCGATGGGAAATTTGCATATTCTTCCAAAACGCTCTGCTTACTTTAGAGTTGGCCGGCTTTTTGCTTGAAAGAGAAATATTCTCCTCTTGCTAAAATTGATGACTTATGTGGCAAAAGCTTAAACGTAGTTTATTTTTACAGGTTCTTTGTGCTCTCTTTCTAGGAGTTGCAGTTGGGGCTGGTTTTCATGATTTCTCCCTATCTTTAAAGCCTTTAGGTGATGGTTTTATTTCTTTGATTAAAATGCTGATTGCACCAATTGTGTTTTGTGTGGTCGTGCTCGGTATTTATGGTGCAAATGACATCAAAAAAATGGGCAAAGTCGGTGCAAAAACCATTCTCTATTTTGAAGTGGTCACCAGTATTGCTTTAGTTTTAGGCATTATTGTGGCCTATGTATTTAAACCGGGCGTCGGCATGAATATCGATATTAGCCATTTAGATGCAAAAGATTTAAGCACCTATACCGAACGCGCCCATGAAATGCATACAGGTTCGGAATTTCTACTCAATATTATTCCGAAAACATTCACTGCCGCTTTTGCAAACGGCGATATTTTACAAGTTTTACTCATCGCTATTTTATTTGGTGTATCACTCCTTTTAATTCCTAAACATTTGGCAGAGTTAGTACGTCAAGCGCTTGAAGCTTTTTCAGAAGTCTTCTTTAAAATTATGGGTCTGATTATTTGTTTAGCACCTATTGGTGTGTTCGGATCAGTGGCCTATACCACTGCCAAATTTGGTTTAGATTCACTTCTACAATTGGGCTATTTGGTTCTACTGTTTTATGCGACCTGCATCTTATTTGTTGTGGTTGTTTTAGGTTCAATTTTAAAACTTACCGGTCTCAACATCTTCAAATTTGTGGCTTATTTTAAAGATGAGTTAGCGATTGTTTTAGGTACAGCATCTTCTGACTCTGTTTTACCTCAAATTATGAAAAAACTCAGAAATCTGGGAATTAAGGATTCAACGGTAGGTCTGGTCATTCCTACGGGTTACTCTTTTAACTTAGATGGGTTTTCAATTTACTTAACTTTAGGGGTAATTTTTATTGCACAAGCCTGCAATATTGATTTATCCACTCATGACCTATTGGCTATTTTGCTGGTTTCACTCATCACATCTAAAGGCGCACACGGTATTCCCGGCTCAGCTTTAGTTATTCTTGCAGCAACACTGTCAGTTATTCCAAGCCTTCCTGCAATTGGTCTAGTGCTTCTACTTTCAGTCGATTGGTTCATTGGCATTATTCGTGCCTGTACCAACCTAATTGGTAACTGTGTTGCTGCTGTAGTGATTGCACACTGGGAAAAAGATATTGATCATGCTCAAGCCAAAGCAGTATTAGATACAAAACCTTAAAATCCGTTTTAGAGAACATTGAATAATCTTTTGCTCAATGTTCTCTATTCTTTAAGCTGGCAAGCGAGTAACGCTATTTCAAAAGCCAACCAATCGTGATGATGTTCGCTAATGATTTCAATACGGTTATCAATACCCTCTTCACCAGACTTATAATTAAACTGATCAGGATTAAAGTTGAAAACTTTCCAACCTTGATCTGTATTAAAAATTCCCTTAATTCGCAGCCAGTCTTGCTGCGCACACAATAAATCTAGCAAATTATAAAAATCGAATTTCCAGCGTTTAGGTAATTTCCAGCCTGCCACAATATAACCCTGTGCCGACTCGACATAATGATAAGGTAATTGCTGAATTTCCTTCTTAACCTCGGTTTCAGTCATTTGTTTTTGAAGTTTAAGTAAAGGCTGAATAGAACGCTCGGTTAAACGAGCAGCAATATCAATTTTACTTAAAGCTAACTGACCATGTTCTGTCTTAATCCATTCTTGTTGATAAGGCTGATATTCTTCTTTTAATAACTCAAGCACTTGATCATCTTCAAAAGTCATCACATCGGTATGTGACACTACCACAATCTGGGCAGCTTTTAACTGATCTTCATAAAGGTTTTGCTTGACCCAATTTGTATTATGTAAACGGCTACCATCAATTACGGTAACTAAAGCACGCATGGCTAAACTACTTTGCCAATGCGGCTCCGTCAGTTGGTCAAATAACTGAGAAGGATGCCCAAGTCCAGTCGGTTCAATAAATAGTCGGTCTGGCTTCTGTTCACTTAATAGACGAGCTAAAGCAATATGCATAGGCAATTGACTACTACAACACAAGCAACCACCTAATAATTCTTTTACTGCATATCCCTGATCTTGAGGTAAGAGTTGTTGGTCTACTCCAATTTGCCCAAACTCATTCATTAATACAGCCCAAACCTCATCTTTAGGCTTCTGACTTAATAAATGCTGTAATAATGTGGTTTTGCCTGCCCCTAAAAAACCGGAAATAATATGGGTAAGAACAATTTTTTGGGCAATGAATTTCACGAGTCACTCAAATTGGAACGGTCTAAAACATTTTAGGTATATCAGTCTTTTTTGTCATGTAAATGATTTTTTTAACTTGGCCGATGTTTTTTTAATTTTTACTTAACAAACCATAAATGAGATTTAAATCTCATTTACAATCTGATTTAACATTTGATGTTCGATAATCAAACGGAATATTCTATTTATACACATTCACAATTCATGCCAGAGTGTTAAGTTTACGTAACGTGATTGGTTTCTTTTTACTCAATAAGAAATATTTTTTCACATTTCAAGGTGTATTTAAGGCCCTTAATTTTACAGATTCCGCACATAAATGGCCCGTATATTTCATATTGTTAAGATGGGCGTAATAGATTGTTAAGTTAATTGATGTAATACTAAGCTCGGCTTAGCATGTGTCCTAGCTTAGTCATTCAGCCATACATATTCCACGTAGGTTTAAATGATTAGGTTTGATTTATTTTTTTAATGAATTTAAGGATGCCATAACATGAAATTAGCTAAAACTTTACTCGCTACTACTCTAGCTTTAACTGCTGCTTCAACTTTTGCTGCTTCTAAACATGATAAAGTTCATGCCCCTGAAGAGAAAGTTGTTGTTTCAACTCAAGAACAAGCAAACACTGCAAATGCTGCATCTGAAGCGGTAGGTTCTGCTTCTGAAGCTGCTCCTGCAACTCGTTAATTCTCTCAGCACTTTCCTCCTAGCTCAGAGATAATTTTACTGAAATGAAAAATGGACGCTGAATTTCAGTAAAGAAGAAAAGGATCGAACCATGCTGCGGTTCGATCCTTTTTTTAAGAAGATTTTTTATACATGCTACAAGATGGGTTGTGATTTTCTTGTAGACGTAAAACCTTACGGTGCTCGGCTGCTTCAAAGCGGCAACGTTTCCACTCAGTATTAAGATTTAATTGAGGCACTTCACACGGCTTACTCTGCTCATCAACAGCAACCATGGTGAAATAGCAGCTATTGGTATGGCGCACTGTACGCTTCTGGATATTTTGGGCTTCAACACGTATTCCTACTTCCATTGAAGTACGGCCTACATGGTTAACACTTGCCAAGAAAGTTACCAGCTCACCTACATAAATAGGTTCTTTAAAATTCACCTTATCTACAGATAAAGTCACCACGTAGCCACCCGAATAACGACTTGCGCAAGCGTAAGCGACTTGGTCTAGTAGTTTTAGAATCGTACCACCATGAACATTACCTGAAAAATTTGCCATATCAGGCGTCATCAAAACTGACATCGTCAATTCAGACTGATCATCAGTTGCTGTGGTTATTTCATCTAATGTAGGCATAGCTCAACTCTGTGTCTTAAAACAAGCTCAGTCAACATTATGGTTGATAATTCACAAAAAAAACATGTTTAAATCCACAACATGGCATTGTATTTTTTAATATCATTGATTGTTTTTTAAAATTTAATTTTTTAAGGCATTATTTTTAAAGTTCTTTTTTTAAAGCTTTTTTATTTATCTTAGAATATTTTAGAACATGCTATGCCATTTAATTCCATGCTTAATGGCATAGCAGGGTCTTAGGGGCACTCGCTATACTTTAGTAATAACGCCTGTCACACCATTAATAATCATATCAATGGCGATCGTACCGATTAATAAAGCAGATAAGCGCCCGACAATATCAAAGTAGCGGTCAATATGTTTGGCATGTTTATAACGTAAATGATCATGTGAAAATTTCATCAAAATCAGAATACTACAGGTTAAAAACAGCGTGAAGCCAATCACTAGCGCTGCCTCACCAATTGACATTTCAATTCCTGTAACCACAGCAGCACTAATAGTTCCCGGACCAATCATAAACGGCATGGCAATGGTGCCAGCCAGATGTTCTGGCGCTCCACGCATTTCACCAATCGTATCGGCACCCTGAAAGACATAGCGATAACCAATGACCAAAAAGATAAGGCCTCCAAAAATCTGGAAGGCTTCAAAACGTACATTCAGATATTTACTAAAAATTGCTTCGCCGCCCCATGCAAATAGCATGAACACGATAAAAGCAATCAAGCTTCCCTGAATCAGTGCTTTATTAAACACCTTTGTTTCTGAATGGCGGATCAGGCCAATCATATAAATGCTCATTAAAAATGGATTGAGCAAAGAGAAAAATAAAGCAAAAGAATGTAGATAAGGAGAAGCCATGCATTGTCCTCTTAAGCTTGTGGATCTGGGAACAACGGACGATTCCCTGGGCTAATACGATTAATATGTAAGAACGTCATATGTCTTTCATATTTATCTAAAATGTCATTAATCACCTGTTCTTTACCGTAACCAACCAAGTCATTATCTTGAGAACCGTCATAAAGATAGGTTTCAAGTCGGTAATAGAACTGTTTACCCCGTTTCACACGCTGGCTAAAGTTAGGCGCGCTATAACGTACAGGCCAGATCTGATAAACAAAGTTTTGTTCTTCTTCCAAATGAATAGTGAAATCCAGATGGTAAAGCGTTTCTTCATCTTCCAGAGGTGTTTGCTGTACATCCACATTCATGCCCTGCTTAATAAGCTCACCAGCAACAGCCTGAACAGCTGGTAGACAAACTGTATCTAGCATGCGTTGGGTTTCAGTGGTTCCCGGATGATGCATGACTCGAGTTAAACGCTGTTTCCAGTTCAGAATATCAACGTTCCCTACTACTGGAGCTGCATTCATACTTCGACTGGCTTGTCGGTAATCTTCAAGCCTTAGCGATTTATAAAGTCCGGCCATCACAAGGAACATCACGAAGCTAAACGGCAAGCCCATAATGATGGTTGCGTTTTGCAAAGCGGTAATTCCGTTACTCATGAGCATGGCGAGCGTTAATAAACCAATTGCAACTGCCCAAAATACGCTTAACCAACGCGGCGCATCATTATCGATATTAGTAAGTTTAGTCGTGAAGTTACCTAAAACTAGCGCTCCCGAATCGGCAGAAGTCACGTAGAACAAAAGCCCTGTTACGGTGGCAATCGAAGCAATAAAGGTAAAGCCCGGATATTGCGCTAATAGGTCATAAAAACCATGAGCAGGATTTGCTAACACAGTGGCTGCCAAGGTCTGGTTACCTTCAAAAATAACGCTGTGTAATGCACTATTACCAAAAATAGATAACCATGTGAGTGTAAATAGAAGCGGAATAATTAAGGTGCCGCACACAAACTCACGAATGGTACGCCCTCTTGAAATACGTGCCAGAAAGAGCCCCACAAATGGAGACCAAGCAATCCACCACGCCCAGAAGAAGAAAGTCCAACTACTCATCCACTCTTTAGGCTGTTCAAAAGCAAAACTTTGTAATGCTAAAGCTGGGAACCGAGTTAAATAGTCGCCAATATTTTGAACAAGGGCATTGAGTAAAAACTCAGTATTTCCTAAAAATAAAATAAACAGCAATAACCCGACCGAAACATAAATATTGATTTCAGATAAAATCCGTAGGCCTTTATTGACCCCTGATGTCACCGAAATAATACTAATACCGACCGCGACAGCAATCAGGATAAATTGCATCCAGATATTTTCTGGTAACCCCAATAACACATGTAGGCCATAATTCAGCTGTACTACTCCAATCCCGCAGGTCGTTGCAATACCAAAAATTGTCCCAATGACGGCAGCCGTATCAACACTATGCCCGATTGCCCCATTAATTCTGTTCCCGAAAATTGGGTAAAGTGCAGAACGAATGGTGAGCGGCAAGTTATAACGATAGCTAAAGTATCCCAATGACATACCAATCAAGGCATACATACACCAACCCGTTAAACCATAGTGAAACAGTGTCCAGACCATACTTTGGCGCGCGGCTTCGTAAGTTTGACCAGCTCCGACTGGAGGTTGCATATAATGAGATAATGGTTCAGCGACCGAGAAGAACATCAGGTCAATACCGATACCAGCCGAAAACAGCATCGCAGACCAGCTGAGTACACTAAACTCAGGCTTTGAATGCTTTGGTCCTAACTTAATATTGCCGTATCTTGAACAGGCAATAAAAATCACGAAAACCATATATAGCGTTGCAGCAAGCAAATAATACCAACCAAAGGTTGAGGTTACCCACTGAAGTACGGAGTTCATGACTCTATTTGCAAAATCATTGAACAAAAACGTGACGAGAGAAAAAATTAAAATAAGTACAGCTGAAAAATAAAAAACCACACGGTTGAGCGGGTCTTTTTTAGATTTAGATAATGTTAAATCATCAACTGCTCTTGGATTATCTGTTGCCATACAATCCTCAAGGAATAAAATAAAAACAAAATATTTAATTTCGTCTTTTCACTCTTATTTAAAACAATGAAAAGACGACTTTAAACGCAAAAAATAATATATAGATGTGATCAGTTGAGGCTATAAAACCTCAGTCACTTTATTCTGGTCACAATTCGACGGAACCGAAATGTCTTTTGAAACAGCTAACTGTTTTTTCACTAATTGAGGGTCAAAATCATCTTGCTTTAACGCTTTGGCTAAACCAAACATATAGAGCAAAATAATGACTGAAAATGGTAAACCACATAACACCACAGCACTTTGCATGGAGTTAAAACTACCGGCTAAAAGCAAGCCAATACTTACAATGGTAATTACCACAGACCAAAAAACGCGTAACCAGATCGGTGAATCACTATCATTGGTGCCCCCTTTTGAGGACAAATTAGCGATCATTAGTGTACCAGAGCCAACTGGTGTCAAAAATAAAACGAAACAAATTACAACAACAATGCCAGCAACATACGGATTAAACGGTAGATATTCGAGTAACTTAAATAAAGACAATGCCGGATCAGTTAAAACCATATCGCCCAAAACTTTTTGTTTCTGGTTCAAGATAAAATAAATGGCAGTATTTCCAAAAACCGAGATCCAAGCCAGTGTAAAACCGAGTGGAATCAGGCATACACCTAATACAACCTCACGAATCGTACGTCCTTTTGAAATGCGCGCAATAAACATGCCGACAAAAGGCGCCCAAGCAATCCACCAAGCCCAATAAAATACGGTCCACGAACCTAGCCAGCCACTGGCTTTTTGATTGTATAAATACATATCAAAGCTTTTACCAATAAAATTGCTTAGATAATCACCCATATTTTGCACAAGACCATTTAATAAATGATTTGTAGGACCGGTTAAAAATACAAATAAAAGTAAGGCATACAGCAGACGTAAATTAATGCGCGATAACCAAGCCAAACCTTTTTCAATGCCAACCACTGTCGTGATCGTGGCAACACTCATCATGATGAGAACAGCAGCAATTAAGGTCACTGAGTTATTAGGAATTTGCGGAAGTAAATAACAAATACCTGACACCAGCACCAATGCTCCGATTCCCAAGTTGGTAACCAAGGAAATAACCGTCGCTAAAATTCCAAAGCCATCGACGAAATCACCAATTAAACCATGCACTCGCTCGCCAAAAATTGGGTAAAGCGCCGAACGCAAAGCTAATGGTAAGTTTTGTCTGAAAGCAAAATAACCTAAAGTGACTCCGAGCAATGCATAGAGTACCCAGCCATGAATACCCCAATGCAAAAAGCTATAAGTCATCGCATTACGGGCTGCCTGAATGGTTCCTGACTCACCTTCTGGCGGTCTTAAAAAATGGTCAACAGGTTCGGCAACACCATAATAAAGTAGTGCAATACCAATACCTGCCGAAAACAACATTGAAGTCCAAGCCAAATAACTAAACTCAGGTTTATCGTCATCTTTTCCTAAGGGAATCTGCCCTACTTTTGAAAAAGCGAGCCAAGCGACAAAGCCCAGACACAGCACAATAACCAGCATGTAATACCACCCAAAAAAGTGATTTACTTGCTCTTGGATGTAGGTCAACAAAAACTGACTCTGTTCTGGAAACAGCACAAAAAGTAGGCCAAAAATGCCAATACTGATGGCTGAACTCCAAAATACAAAACGATTTAACCGAATATGGTCTGAAGAATATCTATCACTTTTCAACACCATCTTATTGCTCCTTGCAATCGGTGTATTTTTCAAAATAACGTGATAAGTAATGTACTTATGCGCATCATCCTATCCTTAAGAACTTTTGATTTTAGCGCTTTATTCCTCGTGCTAATCTTCAAAAATTCATTGATTTTTACATATCATACTTGTTATTGATTGAACGTTCAATCAATAACAAGTATGATAAAAAAAGTGCTATGATGCTCTGCAAGTTAACATGCTGAATTTAAAGCACCACTAAAAAGTGCTGATGTGGAAAAACATGACAAAACGCAGAGTAAAACCAGAGCACGTGCGACGTGAAGAAATTATGAATGCCGCACTCGACGTAATTTATGAAGTGGGGTTATCCAATACCACCATTGCACAAATTGCAAAAAAAGCCGAGCTGTCGACCGGCATTGTCAGCCATTATTTTGGCGACAAACAAGGGTTGATAAATACCTGTATGCAAGAAATGTTAAATGTTCTGCGTCGTAAAACCGAACAGTACAGAGCAGAAGCAGATTCGCATCCAGAGAGCCAAATTAAGGCCATTATCGACTCGAACTTTGACATTAGTCAGGTCAATGAAAAAGCAATGCGAGTCTGGTTAGACTTTTGGTCTGCAAGCATGCATGTACCAGACTTAAGCCGCTTGCAAAAGATTAATGATCAACGCCTGTACTCTAACTTGAAGTTTTATTTCCTCAAGTTAATGAATGAACAGCAGGCCAGTGTTGCCGCTAGAGGGTTGGCAGCATTGATTGATGGATTATGGTTACGAGGCAGTTTAAGCCGTCACAACGAATTTGACAGCAACCTTGCCCGTTCCATTGCTTACGATTATGTACAAACGCAAGTGCAATTTGCGAACAAGCCTTTGCAGGAGAGACAAAATGAGTGATGCACAAGTTCATCAACTGTATATCCATGGACGCTACGTTAAAGCAACCAGTGGGAAAACATTTAATAGTATTAACCCTGCCAACGGCGAGACAATCGCGACTCTTCAACAAGCTTCTGAACAAGATATTGAAGCTGCTGTAAAAAGTGCCCAACAAGGACAAAAAATCTGGGCTGCCATGACTGCCATGGAGCGTTCACGTATTTTACGTCGTGCTGTCGACATTCTTCGTGAACGTAATGATGAGCTTGCCCGTCTTGAAACACTCGACACAGGTAAAGCTTTTAGCGAAACATCTACAGTCGACATCGTGACTGGCGCAGATGTACTCGAATATTACGCAGGACTTGCAACAGCCCTTCAGGGTGATCAAGTTCCGCTTCGCGAATCAAGTTTCTTTTATACACGCCGTGAACCTTTAGGCGTGGTAGCAGGTATTGGTGCCTGGAACTATCCAATTCAAATCGCTTTATGGAAATCTGCCCCTGCCCTTGCTGCCGGCAATGCCATGATTTTCAAACCAAGTGAAACCACTCCACTCACTGCATTCAAACTTGCAGAAATCTATACAGAAGCTGGCTTACCAGACGGCGTATTTAACGTTGTACAAGGTGCTGGTCGTGAAATCGGTCAGTGGCTTACTGAACATCCTGTGATTGAAAAAATCTCATTCACTGGTGGTGTGGAAACTGGCAAAAAAGTCATGGCAAGCGCTGCTGGCTCTACGCTTAAAGAAGTGACCATGGAACTTGGTGGTAAGTCGCCACTGATTATTTGTGAAGATGCTGACCTTAACCGTGCCGCAGATATTGCAGTCATGGCGAACTTCTTTAGCTCAGGTCAGGTATGTACCAACGGTACGCGTGTATTCGTTCCAAAATCACTTCTAGCCGACTTTGAAAAAGCGGTTGTAGAACGTGTAAAACGTATTCGCATTGGCGACCCAATGGCTGAAGATACAAACTTCGGACCACTCACCAGCTTCCCACACATGGAAAAAGTGTTGTCTTTCATTGAGTCAGGCAAACAACAAGGCGCTAAAGTGTTAATTGGCGGTGGCCGCGCAACAGAAGGCGAACTTGCTAACGGCGCTTATGTACTACCAACTGTATTTAGCGACTGCACTGACCAAATGGCCATTGTTCAAGAAGAAATTTTTGGACCTGTCATGAGCATTTTAAGCTATGAAACCGAAGAAGAAGTCATCCGTCGTGCTAACGACACAACCTTTGGTTTAGCTGCTGGCGTTGTTACTCAAGATATTAGCCGCGCTCATCGCATTATTCACCAGATTGAAGCTGGTATTTGCTGGATTAACACTTGGGGCGAATCGCCTGCCGAGATGCCAGTGGGTGGCTACAAACAATCTGGTGTAGGCCGTGAAAATGGTCTAACCACGCTTGGGCACTATACCCGTATCAAATCTATTCAAGTTGAACTTGGCGATTATCAAAGCATTTTTTAATGCCTCAATTGCTTTAAACACTTCAACCTAAATCACATATGCCGGGCAGTCTTTATAGATTGCTCAGGCAAAATGTTAGTAAAAAAAGGATAGTTATGAATATTAAAGAATATGATTACATTATTATTGGCGCAGGATCTGCCGGAAATGTACTTGCTGCGCGTCTGACTGAAGACAAAGATACCACCGTTTTATTGCTAGAAGCAGGTGGCCCAGATTATCGCTTGGATTTCCGTACACAAATGCCGGCAGCTTTGGCCTACCCTCTTCAAGGTCGTCGCTATAACTGGGCTTATTTAACCGACCCTGAACCACACATGAATAACCGCCGTATGGAATGTGGTCGTGGTAAAGGTTTAGGTGGCTCATCTTTAATTAATGGCATGTGCTATATCCGTGGTAACGCAATGGATTTAGAACAATGGGCAACTCATAAAGGCCTTGAAAACTGGTCTTATGCCGACTGTTTGCCTTACTACAAAAAAGCCGAAACCCGTGACATGGGTGAAAATGACTATCATGGCGGCAATGGTCCTGTATCCGTTGCTACACCTAAAAATGGCAACAACGTGCTATTCCATGCAATGGTTGAAGCTGGTGTACAAGCAGGTTACCCACGTACTGACGACTTAAATGGTTACCAACAAGAAGGCTTTGGTCCAATGGACCGCACGGTTACCCCAAAAGGTCGCCGTTCAAGTACTGCACGTGGCTATTTGGATATGGCAAAAGGTCGTCCAAACCTGACTATTTTGACTCATGCCACGACCAATAAAATCTTGTTTAATCAAAAACAAGCGATTGGTGTCGAATATATTATTGGTGCTGATCAAAACAACGTACAACGTGCCTTAGCTAAACGTGAAGTGTTGCTGTGTGCAGGCGCAATTGCTTCACCACAAATTTTACAGCGCTCTGGTGTGGGTGAAAGTACCTTCTTAAAATCAATGGACATTGATGTCGTTCATGATTTGCCAGGTGTAGGTGAAAACCTGCAAGACCACTTGGAAATGTACCTACAATATAAATGTAAGCAACCCGTTTCTTTATACCCTGCCTTGAAATGGTATAACCAACCTGCGATTGGTGCTGAGTGGTTATTTAATGGTACAGGTATTGGCGCAAGTAACCAGTTTGAAGCAGGCGGATTTATCCGTAGTTCAGATGAGTTCAAATGGCCAAATATTCAGTACCATTTCTTGCCAGTTGCTATTAACTACAACGGTAGTAATGCAGTGAAAGAGCATGGTTTTCAGGCACACGTAGGTTCAATGCGTTCGCCGTCACGTGGCCGTATTAGACTTAAATCAAAAGATCCGTTTGAGCATCCAAGTATCTTGTTTAACTATATGTCGAGTGAACAAGACTGGCGTGAGTTCCGTGATGCGATTCGTATCACTCGAGAAATCATGCAGCAACCTGCACTTGATCCATATCGCGGTGAAGAAATTAGTCCGGGTAAACATTTGCAAACTGATGCAGAGCTTGATGACTTTGTTCGTAACCACGCAGAAACCGCTTATCATCCATCTTGTAGCTGTAAGATGGGCGAAGACGAAATGGCTGTTGTAGATGGTCAAGGCCGCGTACATGGTATGAATGGTTTACGTGTAGTTGATGCCTCAATTATGCCGCTGATTATTACCGGTAACTTAAATGCAACCACCATTATGATTGCCGAGAAAATTGCAGATCAGATTCGTGGACGTGACGCATTACCACGTTCAACTGCACCGTTCTATGTAGCATCATAAAAATCTTAAAGGGCATATTTCTTATGCAGAGATATGCCCTTAATTTAATATTTATAGAGCCAATATTAATAAGAACTATGTATGACAAAAAATAAGCATTTGTAAGGAGCTTATTTACATAAATATGCCATGAAATAAAAATTAATCTATTTTTATAGGCAAATATTCTTCAAATGATTCAACTTTAGTCAAATCAATATTATTGTTTTAATTTCAAATACTTAAATTAAAATAATTAACTTAAACTATCTTATAAAACCTCAATTTGATTAAATATAAATCATATTTATGATATTGATGAAACCTATTTATTATAAAAATTGTCTTGTCAATGCAAAATTAGTCTAAAATATAGAGTGTTTGCGATAATCCCAAGTCATTTTTATTTTTTTCGAAGTTCTCTAATTTTGAGAATTCAGTTTCGCATTTATATCCATTTTGTCTGGATACGCTGTCTAGGTTTCCTCACTCCTTAAGTGACTCAAATAACTTATTTTAAGGTCCCCCTTACATGAAAAAGTTTTTGAAATACCTTCTGGTATTAATCATTCTTATTTTAATTGCAGGTATCGTTTTCTTGTTTAGACC
Source organism: Acinetobacter sp. 161(2023) (assembly GCF_037027805.1). Classification (NCBI taxonomy): domain Bacteria; kingdom Pseudomonadati; phylum Pseudomonadota; class Gammaproteobacteria; order Moraxellales; family Moraxellaceae; genus Acinetobacter; species Acinetobacter sp. 161(2023). Next base: position 131,660 of record NZ_JAZEYD010000013.1, read on the forward strand.
AACTGCGTCAAAACAAGTAGAAACTGCAAAAGATGAGCCAGTTGTTGATGCTGTTCTTGTTGGCGGCGGCATCATGAGTGCCACTCTCGGTACTTATTTCACTGAGCTTGAACCAAACTGGCAAATTCGTATGTATGAACGTCTTGACCAAGTTGCTCAAGAAAGTTCAAACGGCTTTAACAATGCCGGAACAGGCCACTCTGGCTTTATGGAAATGAACTATACCGAAGAAAAAAACGGTAAGATGGAAATTGTCAAAGCTGAAAAAGTTGCTTCTCAATTTGAAGTTGCTAAACAGTTTTGGTCATATCAGGTAAAACAAGGCGTTTTAGCTGAACCTAAATCATTCATTAACCCAGTTCCGCATATTGCTTTCGTTTGGGGCGATAACGTTCAATTCTTAGAAAAACGTTATGCTGCCATGATTCAAAGCCCGTTGTTCAAAGGTATGAAGTTTACTGAAGACCCAGCTGTTATTAAACAATGGGCACCTTTAGTAATGAACGATCGTGACCCTAGTCAAAAAGTTGCAGCGACCCGTATGGATGTTGGCTCTGACGTAAACTATGGTTCTATCACTAAACAATTAGTGAATCGTTTAGACCAAAACCCGAATTTCAAATTACAGACGTCAACCGAAGTGACTGGCATCAGCCAAAATGATGACAAAACTTGGACTGTGTCTTTCAAAAATTTGAAAACTGGTAAAGTAGATCACGTTAAAACACGTTTTGTATTTATTGGTGCAGGTGGTGCAGCAGTTAAATTATTGCAACTTACTGGTTTACCAGAAGCGAAACAATATGCTGGCTTTCCTGTTGGTGGTGAGTTCTTAATTACTGATAACCCAGCAATTACAGCAGAGCACACAGCAAAAGTTTATGGCCGTGCTGAACTTGGTGCTCCTCCAATGTCTGTACCACATATTGATACACGTTATATCGACGGTAAAAAATATGTATTGTTTGGACCATTTGCAACGTATTCAAACAAGTTCCTAAAAAATGGTTCTCAGCTTGACTTACTTGCATCTACCAACAAAAACAACGTTTTACCAATGACCACTGTTGGCTTGGAAAACCTTGATCTTGTTAAATACTTGGTGAGCCAAGTAATGATGTCAGACCAAGACCGTCTAAATGAACTTCGTAAGTACTACCCAGATGCGAAAGCTGAAGACTGGCGTTTAAGCCAAGGTGGTCAACGTGTTCAGATCATCAAAAAAGAACCGGGTAAACCTGCAACGCTTCAATTCGGTACAGAAATCTTTGCTTCTAAAGATGGTGCTGTAACTGCATTATTAGGTGCGTCTCCGGGTGCTTCGACTTCTCCATACATCATGCTTAACTTACTTGAAAAAGCTTTCCCTCAGCAAACTGAAGGTAAGTGGAATCAGAAGCTTCATGAAATTGTAGTGTCTTATAAGCAAGACTTGAGCAAAGACCCTGTGTTACTCGACAAAGTTCGTCAATACACAAGTTCTACGCTTGGCTTGAACTATACATCTCCGTTCAAAGCTGCAAACGATGAAACTGCTGCTGCCCCAGTTGCAAAAGCAAACTAAGTTTGACGATGTATAACTAAAACTCCAAAAGGATGAATTTCGATTCATCCTTTTGTTTTTAAGTCCTCAGTTGAGATATTTAGATTAGCTATGACGCCTTTAAACTCATCATCCCGCCTCTTTTCATTTTGTTTTAAGCTCGTGCTTGTTGTGCTACTGGCTTATCTTTTGGTAAGCGGGTTTTATATGTGGATGATTGGTGGTACAGCAATTTACGTCAGCTCAGCCTTGTTACTTGCCATCAATGCTTATGCATTTAAGCTCGGCAAATATCAAAAACTGTTTTCTGTTTTAAATCTGCTGATGAGCGCAGCCGCCTTATATTTCAGTACTGCTCATTTATTTTTCTCCCCTGTTCAGTTCTTGATATTTTTACCTGCTCTGTTTTTTGTTCTGCTGGCGTTTACTCATCTCAAAAAAGCTCACAACCTATATAAAACTTTAATATTAATCAGTTTATTGATTTGGTCAGGCATACATTTTATGCAGCTTGAACAACTTAAAGCCTATTATCAAACGCAGCACACAGGTGAAAGCTGGCAACAATTTGGCGCGTTGTAAGATTATTTTTTACGCTACATTTCCATATAAATATCTTATCTTTTCTATATAAAGTTCATCAGTAAAATTGAACATCATCTACAGAAATCCTTTTAAGAAAAAAAATTCATAACAATCTAATTTATTTAGAAATATATCGAGCATATTAGCGATTGAACACGACCCATCTACACGCTAGATTACCTAAATATTTTTTCTCCCTTTATGTTGTAATTTATGAAAATTTTAGATGGTGGTTTAGGCCGTGAATTGGCTCGTCGTGGTGCTCCATTTCGTCAACCAGAATGGTCTGCACTTGCACTGATTGAAGCACCTGAAACAGTAAAAGAAGTACACCTCGATTTTATTAACGCGGGTTCAGAAGTGATTACCACTAACAACTATGCAGTTGTACCTTTTCATATTGGACAAGAACGCTTTGAAACTGACGGCGTGCGTTTAATTCAAGTCGCTATTGAGCAAGCAAAAAATGCAGTTAAAGAAAGCGGCAAAAATGTCAAAATCGCAGGCTGCTTACCGCCGTTATTTGGCTCTTATCGTGCAGACTTGTTCCAACCTGAACAAGCTAAAAACCTTGCTGAGCCAATCATTAACACATTGGCACCAGAGGTTGATTTTTGGCTCGCTGAAACTCAATCGTGCTTAAAAGAAGTCGAAACAGTTCATGCATTATTACCAAAAGATGGTAAAGACTATTGGGTGTCATTCACGCTGCAAGATGAAATTAAACATGAACAAGCGCTACTTCGCTCTGGCGAAAACATGCAACAAGTGGCTGATTTCATCAAACAATCAAATGCCAAAGCAGTGTTATTTAACTGCTGCCAACCTGAAGTGATCTTGCAAGCAATTAATCAAATTAAAGGACTCGTTCCAGAGTCGGTGCAGATTGGTGCTTATGCCAATGCTTTCCCACCACAAGATGAAAGTGCTACTGCCAACGATGGACTGGATGAAATTCGTAAAGACTTAGACGCTCCAGCTTATCTTGGTTTTGCTAAACAATGGCAAAAAGCAGGTGCAAGTCTAGTCGGCGGTTGCTGTGGCATTGGTCCAGAACACATTGCTGAACTTTCTCAATTTTTTAAAGAATAAATACCATGTCTGCTGCCAAAATTGGATTGTTGTCTCTTACAGCGCTGGTCTTTAGTTCTATGGTGGGGTCAGGCGTATTTAGCCTTCCCCAAAATATGGCTCAAGTCGCTAACGGCTCTGCCCTTCTTGTTGCATGGCTCATTACCGGAGTCGGCATTATTTTCTTGGCCCTCACGCTATTACATTTAACGCGTCAACGACCAGATCTTGACGGTGGTATTTATAACTATGCGCGTGAAGGTTTTGGTGACCTGATTGGATTTTGCTCGGCGTGGGGTTATTGGTTGTGTACCACCATTGGTATTGTCGGCTATGTCGTAATTGCCTTTTCAGGTGTCGGCATGTTTACCGATAGCAAAGACCATATTATTTTTGGTGAAGGCAATACGCTTTACTCTCTGATTGGTTCAAGCATTTTTGTATGGCTGGTGCACTGGTTAGTGAGTCGAGGCATTAAAGAAGCTGCGATTGTGAATTTACTGGCAACCATTGCCAAAATCATTCCAATGGTGGTTTTCATCTTCTTTACCTTCATTGCCTTTAAGTTTGATTTGTTCAAACTCAACTTAAATGACTTCTCTTTAAAAGTCCCACTTTGGCAGCAAGTGAAAGACCTGATGCTCATTACCCTTTGGGTATTTACCGGTATTGAAGGTGCTGTGGTTTTATCATCGCGTGCAAAAAACCGTTATGACATTGGTAAAGCGACCATTTTAGGTGTGTTACTGGCGTTAACTTTTTACGTCATGGTGACAGTATTGGCTTATGGCGTGGTGAGTCGTGAAGCCCTTGCTGGCATGCACAACCCATCAATGGCAACCATTTTGCAGCAACTGATCGGTTTACCAGGCACAATCGTTATTACTATCGGGCTTATTATTTCAGTTTCTTCATCTTATTTAAGCTGGACATTATTCGCCACTGAAATTCCATATTTGGCTGCAAAAAATGGGGCATTCCCGAAATTATTTTTAAAGAATAATCAAAATAATGTACCCATTTCATCACTTTGGCTCACCACCATTGTCGTGCAAGGTGCATTGATTGCGGTGTATTTTTTCAATAAAAACTACACCCAGCTTTTATTGATTTCATCGGTAATGATTTTGCTGCCTTATTTTCTGGTGTCGGCTTTTTATCTTAAAGAATCGATTCGCCACAAACGCACACCACATATTGCCATTGCAAGCGTCGCTTCAATTTATGCACTTTGGTTGCTCTACGCAGCAGGATTAGATTTATTGCTCCTGTCTGTAGTGTTGTATTTGGTCGGCTTAGTTATTTTTTCAATCAGCTATTTTGAGCATAAAAAATCACTCAAACAAAATCAGTTTAATTAATCATTTCAACCACTGTTGAGTCATTTCAGCAGTGGTTTTCTAAAACAAAAATTTCTATTTTGAAGGCTGTGACTGCTTTAAATGCAATCTTAAAATACGCCGTAATTCTAAAATCGCTTCTGGGGTAGTTTGAATCGAATGTCCGCCCTTAATAATTAGTTCCGACTGTTCACCACCTAAATGTGAACTTTGATAAGGCACAATCCCATCACTACTTTTTAACTTATCAGTCGTGCCATTAATATTGCCCATAATCGAATGATAGACCACTTGTGGCGATGGCTGAATAGCTTGTGTGAGCTGCATAAAATTGGAAGAACGACTTAAATTACTCGCTCCGTTTTCAATTAAACCTTTTCTGAGTTTTGTATTTTTCTCATCTCTCATTTCGACTGCAATAAAGAAATCGGCTGGCAAACGAATAACACGGCGTGCAATTTGAGTAAACCATCGGTCAGCGTAATCTGTGCCATGATGCGGTGCCGAAACAAAAACAACCCGCTTAAAATAAGGCAAAGCTTTGAATTGAAAACGCTCTAGCACCACAGGATTTTCTTTTAAACGATTTAACTGCGCTTCATTCATTTTTTGCATGGCTTGCTCTGAAACATCGGCATCACTTACCAATAGGCGGCTAATCACTCCGCCCATACTATGCCCGACCAGTACTGCATCATGTGCAGCGTAGCTATCTTTAGCAACACTTTGAAAAGCCTGATTCAGCAAAGAATAAATCTGAAAACGACTTTCAAAAATCGGCATATTGGTTGAATAAAACACCTGCCAAACTTGATAGTTATTCCTTAATTCGGCATCGCCCATCATGTCATTGGTTAGACTCACCCAAGCCTCTGGGCTACTTGCTAAGCCATGAATAAATACAATGATTTTTTTATTGGGGTTAAAAGGTTCCAGCATATATAAATGCGGCATGATCAAATTGTTTTCTTTATTAATTAAAGACCAATAACCTGCTGCACCTAAATTATATTTCGACAGCCATAGCCCATAAGGCGCCGAATAGTTTGCAGTGAGCGGATAGTCCACACCTTCAACTTTTACACGGCTTTGTCGATATGGATCAAACATCGCAATTTCTAAATCTGCCCCAGCAATGACCTGTTCAGCTGTGGCTTTTTGTTTTGGGTAAGCAATGGCAGTGACTGGAAAGAAGCGTGGTAAATGTATGTTCGGATTGGTTTGATGAGCATAAAAAGCATCGGGGTCTAAAATGAAGCCGTGATTTATATCATTTTCTTTACGCCCAACAATAAACTCCGCCCCTAAACCATCCTTACGGTTAACGGTATTAAAGCCAGAAAAGTTCATGTTATAGCTTGAGCGAAAAGTATCGACTTCAATTTTTTGTACATCTACAGCATGGTCAAAATTGACGTGGTACTCATGCCCATCAGCTTTAAGCAATGGTGGAAAGCGATGTGTATTTAAATGATTAAAATACGTGGTCATAAGCTTCGACAAAGCCACGTTATAAAAAATACGCACCTGATTTTGGCGATGGTCGAACACTCGATCGAAAGACGAATCTTCTGAGTCAAACAAATAGACATAACTATAGCGCAAGCTTTTATCAAACAGTGCTAACTCTTGCTCAATGCAACTACTACTTTTACTGCTGACATTACATTGGCTACTACGTCCGACGTCTAAAGCTTTTGCCAAATAAATTTCACTGAGCGCAGCATAACGTTCTTCTCGGCTGCTATTTTCAGACAAGCTCTGAATTTTATTTAAACAATCATCAAAATTTTGCAGACAAGACTTTTCATCTTTTTTGACTAAATACAGCAAGTTTTGGGTTTGATGACTTAAAGTATTGTCAGTCAGAATACTTTCATTTTTACTTTTTAAAGCGCTGCTTAAGTTACTTTCTTTTAAATGAATGACCTGACAACCGCTGAGCAGTCCCATTATTGTGAGCATTAAATAATGGCCAGACTTTGTCATTGTGCATTCCTTTATCGAATGTATTTCCCCACTCGTCATTATGCCTGTAAAGCTGTGAACGAACAATTTCAGCTCAACTTCAATGGTGCTTTATTGAAAAAATAAAAGCCCGAATTTCTTAAAATTCAGGCTCTTTCAACAGCTCTGTTTAAGCTTGTTTAAACTTCTGCTGTGAAGCCAAATAAGAAAAATAAAAAATTGGTAAAATAAACGGCGCTACACTCCAAAAGTCAAAATAGACATAAAGCACAGCCCCCATAAAAGCACCAATCACAAAGCCAATTACAATACTGGCGCTTTTAAGCAAACTGACCCGATTGGCCTCATTATTGTTTTTTAGCAAGTTGGCAATATCAATCCCAAGTTGTGTGGTGTTACCGGTCATCATGGTACTTGGGCTAATATTTTTAATAAGCGTTTTGCTGGAAGTATTACGAATAGCTAGAGCAATTAGACCGAGTCCACCTGTGATAGCAACCGTAATCGCATCGGCATTTTTAAATGGTTCAAAATAAAGCCCAGCAACCATAAAGGCACACAGGAAAATAGCTTCAAACAAAAATAAATAAGACAGCGTTTTGTGTTTGGCCTGACTACGGTCAATTAACAGTTTGGTAATAACCACCGTCAAAATAAACAGTGGAATAGCAGCAAGCTTAATCCAGACGCCTGTTCCGCCCTTTACTAATGCTGCCCCTGCAAGTACCAAGTTACCCGTTACATGCGCGGTAAAAAAACCAAATAACGCAATAAAGCCAATGGTATCAATTGCCCCGCCTACCATGGTCAGTAAAACAGGATCTCGACATAGTGCCCATGTACTTTGTGTCTCTTGTTGAGTTGAGGTATCTGGCATAAACAGCATCCTGTTATTTTAAAGTCATTAAATTCAGTACAAAGATGTTTTAAATATTTAAAAACAAATCAAAGCTAAAGCATTTATAAAAACAAAAAAACATGTAAAAACATAGAGTGTTTAATGTCGCAACACTGTCTTTAAAATGGCAACAATTAAAATTGTGTGTTTTTAAAACAATAAACGGTTATCAACTTCAAATCAATTTGACCTCTAAAACCGTTCTAACTATGATGAAGCCACGAGTTTTATGAGTGTTTTGTACAGAACACCCTTATGCTAAGTATTTGATAAAGAAAACAACAATGAGAAGGAATATGTCTTTTTATAATTTTTTAGTTTTTTTGGGTGGATTATTATTTGTATCAATTGCCTCTGCTGGCTATAAAAATCATGCTCACCGTGACTTTTACTCAAAATGCATCGCAGCTGGACATAGCCGCACAACATGTCTGTGTATTCACCGCCGTTTAGAACAGCAATATTCGCCTAAACTTATGCATAATCTTGGAAATTTAAGTCTACAAAGTCCAGAAGTACCACGTGATTTTGTGAAAACCATGCTGCGTACTATGCAACAGTGTCAGACATAAGGTCACGAGTTCATTAGAACAAACTAGCAAGGTTTTTTTAAGTTCTTATCTATAAGTTAAAAATAAATACTATGGCTTATAAAGTCTTGGACCAGCGCCATGCATTTACGAGTTACCATCACCTATTTTAAATTCCATATAATGGTTTAGTTTAACTTTATTATCGTTATTAATTTACCACTTTAAATAGATAAACTTTTGAGTTTAATTAAAATATAAATTTATATTTTAATTTTTTATAATATTTTATTTAAATTGAATTGACCTGTTAAAAACTTATGATTATTATGGTCTCGCTGGCCTACATTGCCAGTCGGTTTTAGCAGACCGTAGATCCATGGCGGGTTATAGTTCCACTATAAGTCGTTAGACCCTTGCGTCCCTTTTCTTTGCGGTAGGACGGGAGGGGGACGCGCTTGCGCGTGCTGGTTCCTTGGATCCCAGTCTGCTAACCCCTTTTCGTTCTACCACCATAATCAATTGACGGTGATCTTTGGTGGTAGAGCTCCATAAATTCTAGGAGTTGACCATGCCATTTTTTATATTAATCCCCTATCCTCTCTCGTAATTTTATTTATTTAAAATTTAGGCTTTCTCTCACCTAAAATATTTTAAATTTATAAATAATTTTATTTTAAAATTTTAATCATTTTATTTTTCTGTATTACAGGCAGGTTAGTTATTGCCTTTAAAAATGATTTTAATACTTTAAATATAAGCGGCTTATTTTTTATTAATAACTTAGTGAAAATTATCACGAGAATAATATGAAACTTTATAAACCTATTTTGGCTTTAAGCCTTTTAATAGGCGATTACGGTGTTTCTGGTTGCGACATTCACACTCAGCAGGATTTTGAAGAAATTTGCCTGTCTGGTGGGCACACCCAAGCCAGTTGCGACTGTATTTACCAACGGCTTGAACAAGTGTATTCGCATAAGCTTATGCAACGTCTAGAACATGTCAGTTTGCAAAGTCCTGCTCTCCCACAGGACTTTGCCCCTACTTTTTTTAGTGTGATGCGGCGGTGCGATAAAGAAGACATGGGCTAAGCGTTTGGCTTAGCTCCCTTATCTCTGTGTCGCAATGGTAGATTACTTTAAATCAGCGCAAAAAATTAAAGTTCTGTTGTGGCATGGGGGCCTTGGAGCAATAAGTCGGCTCTACTGAACAATAAAACTATACAGTATTGTCTACCCCCTATTTGGTATGCTTTGGGCACTTCATGAAGATAAGAAGGAATAAGTTTGGCAACACCATATATAACAATAGGCTGCCCCACTAGTGGCGGTGGTCAAGTAATTTCTGGGAACAGTATGTTCCTAGTCGACGGTATTCCCGTTGCTTGCGTCGGTGACAAAGCTACCTGCCCCACCCATAAAATTGTCGCAACGATTGTTTCTGGCGACCCGTATATGCAAATCTTTGGGAAAGCTGCTGCCCGTGTTAACGACTCTCTTTCCTGTGGCTGTAAGTTATTACCTCAACAAAACTTAGTAGTTCAAGATAATGGTGGCGGTTCTGCTCAAAGTTCACCACCGAGTAAAGCTCAAACTCAAGATAGCTTTGTAGAAGACAAATCTAAAGAATATGGTATTCAGTTCCAATTAAAGGATGAAAAGACCCAAAAAGTTTTTAGTGAGATTCCCTATTCAATTATTTACAAAAAGGATGGAAAAGTAGAAACCGGTTGGACGGATAAAGAAGGTAAAACCCATGTCATCAATGCTGACTCACCAGATGAAGTAGAGTTTCAGACCATTGATGCTTCTAAACCGTTACCTCCACTGTAAGGATTTAAAATGGCACAAGATAGAGTTTTCTCACCAACATTAATTCCATCTTTAGATAATGAAGTTAAAGTCTGTCATGCAGATGAATTATTAGATCCATTATTATGCAATAGTATTGTTAAAATTCTTAATTATCATACTACAGTGCCTTACACCTTTATGATGGATCAAGGTCAATGGGATGGTGTCAAAAACAGAATACCTTTTGAACACGATTTAGCAATTCGTTTTGGGCTTGAGTATGATTTACGTCAGTTTAGTGAATCAGTTTTAGAAAGATATTCTTTTCATACAATGATGTATCTTAAGTTCACGATGTATGCTCAAAAGCATTCCTTAAATGAAGGCTCAACTTTTATTAGAGAACTTGCTAAAGATTCTTTTACAGCACGTATGGCAATTGCTAAGAAAAACTTTGGTGAAGTTATTGATCTTGCCCTTTCCAATGCAAACAAGCCTGTTTTAGCGGGGAATGCTATTGCCATCCATGAGAATAATGGACCATATCTAATTAATGAGAATATGTATAAGAAAGTATTTGGTCGTCCTTATGATAGTGCTACCGTATCGCAGTTTATACGACAATATCAATATACACCGCCGCTCAGTAGTTTCTAGTCACGAGTAATAATATGAAGAAAACGATATTAATATTTTTAGCACCGCTTCTTTTGGTTGGCTTCAATGGATGTAAAGCATCTGAAAAAGAGGATGTAGATACATTTATTCAAAAGGACTTCAAGAATTACGTTACTGATAATAGAAAGTTGATTTTGGAAGCCAATAAAGACGTAAAACAAGAACCAGCTCTAAAAGAGATCATTTTCAAAAATACTTTTGTAAAAGTAAGAGCTGCACAAAGTCTACTGAATGATGAGTATGGTAATTGGTTAACTGGCTTAGATAAGAATAAGTTTGATTATACCGATCTCAACGATGTCTGTTGGCTGACCGTCTACATGCAAAACTATATAAATAATATGGATGAACAATATAAAGCCAATATCACCGAAGACACCAAGAAAAGTGTTAAGCAACTATACGAAGCAAGATATGAAATTATCAAGCTAAGAGATAGCAAAGAAAAATCTCTAGCAACTTTTCAGCAAGTTTGTAAATAATTGAAAATATTAATTAAATATTACTATATAAAGCTCCAATTAAAAGGAGCTTTATATAGCTAATTTTATAAATTAGTTATAGCTAAATCTAGTTATTCCCTGCCTGAATAAGAAATGGTTAATTAATTGTGAAATCTAAACTTTGTATTATTTTATTGTCTCTTTTAACTGTAGCATGTAGCCAAGTCCGCCCTCAAAAACATAGAATTACTGAAGCTGATATAACCCAAGCATATGAAGCATCACTCTATGCCCAGTTTAATCAGCTTTATTACACAAAATTCTTATATAAAGCAGCATACAATGAAGCTAACAAGGTAACTCAAACTAATGATCAATTGCTAAGTTATGCCACTTTTTTAATGTATGCAGTCAATACAACTTACGATTCTTTAAACATAAAGCTTAATGATGACCTAGATTTAATGGCTTCGGGCCAAAAAAGCAAGATGTCAATTGATGCATTAGATTCATTATGTGTAAGTAATAAATACATTGAAAAATATATAAAACTTAAAGAAAAAAGCGGAAGTGAGATATCAGCTAAAGCTAAAGAACTCTCAAAAGAGGCTTTGGTACTTCAACCCAAAATTGAAAAAATCATAATAAAAACTGATTCACCGTTAAATGATATTGAATGTAAAAAATTAAAGTAAACTAGAAAAAGCCTTGATTGTTCAGGGCTTTTTTAAAAATGCCTTAACTCAAAATTGATACATTTACGTTTTTATTGATTGTATGAGTCGAGCATCCTGATAAAAGAAAGCAAAGCACTAAAACTTATGAAACGTTTAGCTATATTATTATTTAGTGTTGCATTGATGGATTATAGTCATGCAGATAATACAAGTCAGAAAGAACGAGAAGCTGAAATTAGCAATGCACTTGCATCAAGAACTCTTGCTGTTGCAGATGATATAGCCCAATCGAGACGATTATATATAACAGCATATAACACTATTAATACTAAATCTGAGATGAGTAATGAACTTCTTATCTATACAGTTCGTAAAGTAGATTCACTCATAGGGAATTATGAAACAGATAAAGATAGTTTCGAAAATGATATTATAGCCAATAAAAAAATTACGTTAGAAGCAGTAGATGGACTTTGTATCATGAATAAGTTTATTCAAAAATACTCAACGCTTATTGATTTAAAGAAAGCTCCACCTAGTATCCAAGACAGTACCAAGCGAGCCTTATCTTATCAGCCAATCTACCTTAAAAGACTCAGTTCAGACAAAGACTACTTAAGCCAATTACAGTGTATCAATTTAAAGTAATTTGATATTGATGAAATGAGTCTAGTGGTAAATATGAACTCGGCTAAGATAATTGCCGTAAATAATGAGTCAAAAAAAGCCACTTATCATAAGTGGCTTTTTTACTGAATTTTTTTGGGATGGTTACCCATCTAAAGATAAGGTAAGAGTAGCTGTAATGGAGTTCTACTCTAAGTCGGTGTAAAACTTAAGATTCATTTGTTGCACAGAACCTTGGAGCAAGGTTAACTGTTAATAGTGAATAATATATAACTTTACTTATCGGCCTTATGAGTACGCTCTACAGTAATATATTCATTAGGAATCACTAACTGCTTTTCAATATCCTTCACCTTATAAGATACTAAAGTACTTTTACCAATGCCTTGAAATAATACTTTAAGATCTTTAAAAATAAAGGTTTTATACTGACTCAATTCTTTAGTGGTTGATTTTGGTAATTCAATTAAATTCGCATAAGGTTCTTTGATGTATAAAGTTGCTTTTTCTATTCTTACACCAGTTTTTTGCATAGCGTAGTTTAGAAACGTGTTACCAACCTCTTCAATAAAAAACATGGGGACAAGTGGTATCAAGATCAAAATAATGGCGACTTGTAAGCTATCATTAATATGCGTTTCTAATCTTTTGAACTTCTTTATCGCAAATGTTTTAAGATGATCACTTGCCTCTGGGTCATCAATAATATCTTGCAAATTCTCAAACTTTATACGAAATTCTTTAATCTTCTGTCGGTTGATATAAAAAGGATAATAAGTAAAGGCAATAAAAAATACGGTAATACCTATGTAAAGATTGATTTTCCAATGCAGTAAAAACAAACTATGAATAACATATACCAGATAAAGGGATGCAGCCAATGTGGTAATGCTAATCTTTGGAAATAGCAGTTTTTGTCCAATTCTGATATGAGGTGGTAAATACTTATCAACCATACTAAAGATGATATATGTCAATGGAACTAAGGAAATACCAAAGAAAAACAATATCGTGCTTAACCCTGCATAAATAATAGAACATGCTGCAAAAATCAGTAAAAAAATGAGCGTATCACCAAAGCTAATTTCCGAAGGGATATAGCTAATCGTCACTAAATATGCGACTAAGCATAGTATACCTATAGCAATAACGGCTTTAGTCGTTGTGAGTGCTGTTTCATGCCACTGCCCCAGATTACTTAAAAATCTCGTTATTAAGTTGTTCATTTGATCTAACCAAATCTTATAAATTATTTAAAAATGAATGATTACCGTTTTATTAAAACGCTCCCCAGCGGAGTAATCATCTTTTTGAAACTTCCCCAAATTTCAGAGTATGTTTTCACATATTGTTTAGCTAATTGTCTCCTTTTGAATACCTGTGTCCCTTGTATGTTGCAATATGCTTGTGTCCCTTCAGATCAATAAAAGGTAAAGTTCTGTTTGTTAAAAAGGACTCATAATTAGAAAAATCAATTAAATTTTTATTTCTACTGTCTAAACTTATGCACTATCTACTTGTTGTTGCTGCCACTCTGCATAAGTTAAATGAGTATTTATTTCTTTCCACTCTTTTCGTCCATTCGATGAACGACCTTGTATTACACCGGATGCTGCAGATGGGCTACTAAACAGATAATCTTGGTTAAAAGTAAAATCTTTAGAGTCAATAATTTCATTTTCAATTAAATAGTTACGCAATTTTGTATAATTAAAGGTAGAGGATGATACTCTTTTTACTTGTGAGCCTTTTAAAACAAAAAACTCTCCATCTATCTCTTGTGCTTTAGCATCTACTTCACGGCTAGATAAATAAAAATTTGCTGTTTTATCAATCTCACGTTCTATAAAACTATGCGTTTTTGATAAGTATTGTTGATAGCTAGGTCTTTTTAAATCTTTGAGAAAATCGTAACCTAATACAGGCAAAACAATTTGTATTTGCTCTAAAAAAAACTCCATATCAGCAATATCTGATTCAGGTAAGCGACTATAAGTATGTGCTGTACCATTTTCGAGCTGACATTGTCCATTTTGTTTAGCAATATCCATCAGACGACTTTCAAGATATTTGATATGGGCTTTAGTCAAATTCTGGTCTTTACTTGTAACTAAACAAACCTTTTCCCAGAAATCTTTCCCACCACTCTCTTCTGTTCGGTTATGTTGTTTTAAACGATTAGCCACATCATCCGACTCCCCAATATACACTCTTGGATATAATGGATTTTCTGGATCATGGCTAATGAGAAAATATACACCTGTTTTTGTACATTCTTCACGCTGGATCAACTCAGCTAATTTACTACGGGGGGCAGAAAGCACATGTCCTGTCCAGTTAATAATTTCGGCTGTTAAAATCCCATTAGGTGTTCCATCAGCCAAAAACAATTTAACACTTTTACCTTGTCCCACGACTCCCCCTAGAATACTGCAATCAAATTGAGTCCATCACATCACGATCAAAAACTATTTTTTATTAGTTAAAATAAACTCTCTTAAAAGTTTATCGGTTTTTACTTTAACCTTAAAGGCTGGGATTGTTTGCCCTTCTTTCTTTTCAAAATACTGCTTTGCTTTCGCATTATCCACAGAATTCAACAATTCTCCAAAACGCCCAAACTCATCAATATTGTTTTCAGTAACATATGCACTTAATATTTTTCTCAGCATTGGCTCATCCAAGCCGAATGAACTAACTATCTCATATATTTCATCTTCTTTAGCTTTAAACTGATACTCAGTGATGTAATCTCTAAAAGTTTTTCCCTCTATTAATTTCACATCGCCACGCTGAACATCATGTAAAAAGATATTTGCAATTTTCTGTTCATCATGCGTCAAAGCTGCAAAACTTTTATGTAATTCATTTAGAGCTTGTTCAACAGATACTGCCTTTTCACCATCGTAAAGTGCTTTTAAATATTTGGTAAAGCGACTGTTCATGTAATCCGAATCAATCTTATCAGTATCAATCTCTGTCAAATAACCTTCAATCTCAAATGGAATACTGCCTCCACCTCCACCACTCCCACCTTCAGCAAATAATTCTTTATAACGTAAAGCAAGAATTAAGTATGTTTGCTCATCTACTTCAACTTGAAATGGTGGTTTACTAGAGTCGTTGTCATCAAAGCTATAAGTAAGCTTGTTCCAATTAAAGCCCTGAATTTTTGCAGCTTCAAGATGTTCATTCAATTGTTTAAATAGCTTTGCAAACTGACCACAAGCCTCTTTGTCTTCAGGTAACTTTTCAAAGTTTTCGATATCTGCACTTTTAAATATTTGTTCTATATCAATAAAAATAGCGTTTAATTTATTTAGGTTGTCTTGCAGCTTATCTACAAATAAAGCCAAAGGTTTATCGCCTGAATACAACTTTACAGCCGAATCAATATTACGTTTCATAGTGTGAGGACGTCGGTAATATCGAATGATACCGAATGGCTTATCTTTACCAAATAAGCGGTTGGTACGTGAGAATGCTTGAATCAAGTTTGCATACTCAAGCATTTTATCCAAGTACAAAGTATTGACCCACTTAGAGTCAAAACCTGTTAGCATCTGATCGACTACAATCAGTAGATCAAGCTGTTTTTCGGGGGTATGTTCTACACGTTTGTATAACTCTTTATGGGCTAAACGGTCTGCAATATCACGCTTCATTTTGGCATGGGTGGCTAGACTGAACTCCATGCCATAGCGTATGTTATAGTCACTGATAATCTCAACTAAACCATCTTCTTTGAATTTAGCATTTTCGTTATTATCAATATTTGGATCAAACAGTGCCGTAATTTTTAGCTCAGGTTTATGCTTCTTAAATAAGCGATAATATTCAATTGCCTCGCTAATACTACTGGTCGCAAACATGCCATGAAATTTATTATTTTGGCTATATTGAATCCAGTTTTCTAAAATATCCTCAACAACTTTATTTTGATGTGCTGGGCGACGATACTGCTCTGTCGGTAAGTAATCCTCAATCCCTTTGATATAGTTATTGGCTTTGTCCCAATGACCTGCCATAGCAACCTGACTTTTATCCATGAAACGTAAGTAGATTTCTTTCTTTTTAGGATCGTCTAAAGCTTCTTTAATTGTATTAGCTTTTGCTTCATCCAAAGCCACGGCTTCACGTAATTTTGAATCTTTATAAGTTGAAATCAGATAAGGATCAAAACCGAGTACATTTTTATCTCGAATGCCATCAGCGATACTATAACGGTGCAACTCATGACCGAATACTGTTGCTGTAGTATTCATTTTTTTTTCATTTTCGTCTTGAATCGGTGTTCCAGTAAAACCAAAGAAGACTGCCTGAGGAAAGGTTTCTTTAATGGTAATCAACATATCACCAAAGGTTGAACGGTGTGCTTCGTCTACAATAATGACGATGCGTTTTTTCTGCATCTGCTCAATATCATGTGCTTTGAGTCCACCTTCTTCCTGTTTGATATTACTCATTTTTTGAATTGAGCTAACAATCAGGACTTCATTCGGATTGGTACTTTTGAGTTTGCTAATCAGCGCATGGGTATTTTCAGTGGATTGTACAAAGTCATCCGTGTCGGCAAAGTTGTTGTATTGTTCTAATGACTGCGTACCAAGTTCAATACGATCCATGAGAAAAATGACTTTATCAGCATCTTTAGAGGTTGCGATGAGATAAGCTGATTTAAAACTGGTCATGGTTTTACCCGAACCCGTGGTATGCCATATATACCCACCTAGCCGATCTCGCCCATCCCACTCAATACGTGCTACACGATCTGAAATAGCTCGTACAGCAAAGTATTGGTAACTGCGCATCACCTTTAAAATACCATCTGTTTTATCAGCAACGGTATAAAAACCAATAAGCTGATGCGCCATTGGAATAGACAACAATGTTCCTGCAATGTCTTTCCAATAATTGACTGGTTCGTTATTAAAATCTGCCCAATTGAAGTAATAATTTGAATTAAAAACTCCATCTGGACCAGGATTGGCAAAGTATTTAGTTTCTCTAGGATTCATGGCAACAAAGATTTGTACCAATGAAAATAGTCCAGAGAAAATGCCTGAACGGGCGTAGTTTTCGATTTGATGTGCTGCCTGACTGACAGGTACGCCTGAGCGTTTGAGTTCAATATGAAACAGTGGCATACCATTGATCAGCAACATAATATCACCACGTCGATCGTTTAAAATCGGTGAAGACGTTGGGAATTTAGGTTGTTGTACAATTTGATAACGGCTTTCGCCAGCCGCAATTTGCTGTCGGTCATAAATACTGAGACTGACTTCTTTGCCCAAGTGTGCTAGATCATTTGGGTTGTCCCGTTTAATTGAAACTGTTTTACCGTTGATAAAGCCATTGAGTGCCAAAGGTGTACGCAAGGTTTTTATTTGTTCTATGATTTGTGCCATTTCTGAGTCGGTCAGTGGCTGACCATTCAGCCGATCTATACCGTTGTTATTTTCAAAAAGAATTTTTGCCCAGTTATTGATTAAATCCTGTTCCGTTGGATTTTTAAGAACAGTACTTTCCCAGCCCTTGTTAAAAAGGGTTTCGATAAATGCTTGTTCAAATTCTACTTCTGTTTTAAATGTCATAGTCTATTTTGTATTATCAAGTAATATGGGGTTTCGAACTCAGTCGCGTGAAATTTCAAACGACTGATTTTAAATACGCTAAACAAACATCTTTTCTAAAAATGCTTGTTTAAGATTTTTTAGGGTTTGAAGCTGTTGATGTTGTAATACAAGGGTTTCATCTAATTGTCTAAAGAATTGCCCGATAGCTTCTTGTTCCTTGAAAGAAGTTATTAAAAATGGTAATTGCTGTTGCTCTGTTATACCAATATATAGACGTGTTGCACCTGTTACAGCAAGTGACATCGCTTTTTTGAAATACGAAGCTTGAAAGCTATATTGCAAAAAAAAGTTAGATAATTTTAGTGAATTTAAGACTCTGTAGTATGTGACTTGGGGCGTAAGTACTAAATATGGGGTATTTAATTTTGGAACAATAGCCGTTTCACCTATAGTTGCCTTATGGGTCAATAAAACATCATTTTCAACTGCAAAACCTTTCTGTAAAGTTTTTGATAACTTATACGAAATATTCTTACATTTTTTCAAATTTAGTTGCCCATTAGAAATATCATTAGCCATGACAAATGCAACACCACTTTTTATATAATCGGCAGAAGTAGGATGCAATTCACCATGATTCCCATCCATAGGCTTATCTATTATTCCACCCTCAATAAGATCAGAAATTATCAAACCATTCCAATCTCCATCAAACCCTTTTAAACGAATTTCAGGCTGCTTACTCCCTGCTTTTGGAAACATTTTTTCCAACATTGCTTTTTTTAGATTTTGCGTTTGAGCTAGTTTCTTTTCATGTAAAGCAATAGATTGGTCAAGGTTTTGGAAAAAGTTACCGATTTGGGTTTGTTCTTCCATAAGAGGAGATAAAAATATACTTTGGTTCTTTACCAATTCAGAATTCAAATTCAGTTGAGAGCCTGGCTGCCCCAATTTAAACCAATTTGGTCTAAATCTTTCAAGCCATTGAAAAATAAATTCTCTATCAGCGTTCAAATTCAAAAAAACAATAAAACCATCATGAATACCCGTTGGTACATAATTAATTACAGGCTTACCAACTGTTGCAGCAATACTCAAGATTAAATGCGGCTCTTCTAAAATTAGAGTCTTCTGCTGCCCTTGAACTGATAATTTTTGTTCAATACTAAAAATACGCCCATTTTGTTGGGTTACATCTGCAATTCTTAGCCAGCCAAATAAGCCGCTTTTATCAAACCACTTTGGGTCTTCTATGGGTCTTGGACTAGCACCTCTACGAATTTGACTTAAATTACCAAGTGAAGTTTCAGTCCAAGTATCGTTAAATTGCTGAAAACGAATCTCAGGGCTTTTTTGCTTTTCCACATTATGCCCCTTTTAACAATGCTTGAAACTGCGCTAAACCTTGCATATCAAAATCATCACCAGTGAGATCATCAATCAAGTCAGCAAGACTTTTTTCAGCTTCGGTGAGTTTTTGTGTGGTTTCGGTATAGGTCACAGCATACTTATCTGCTAAAGCCTGCACCACATCAGTCAAATGCTCAATCACTTCAATCGGCAACGCCAAAATCGCAGTCACAATCGGTTGTACCCACTTCGCTTCCAACAATTCTAAAACTTGTGAATCTTGCAAAGCTTCAATCGTAGCTTTAGTCAACAAATGCAAAGTATTGGCGTCGGCTTTAATCTCAGCTTTCAGCTCTTTCTCCCGTGCAAGCAAATCTTCCACTTGGAACAACTTTGCTTCCAGAGAATCTTCAGCAAAAGTAAAATTAGCCTGCAAGGTTTTTAGATATGCTTTTACTTTGGCTACAGCAAACGTGCCGTTTTTATTGGCTTCAATCTTGGTCCATTGCACCTCAGGATGTCCCTGTACAAACTGTTCCTGTTCAGGCTTTTTCGCTTTATTCGCAAGCAATTCTAATAACTCATTGATCGCACGAATTTCAGGCGTTTCAATATCTTCAAAAGCCTGTTTCAACGCTTTGGTAATTTCTATGGTTACAAAAGCGTCATTGGCGTCATTTAATAAAGTATCTTTTTCCTCTTCAGACAGCGAATCCATAATCGCTTCGATTTCAGCACTGGCTTCAGTTAAAGCACGTTCTTTATCTTGTAAGGCTGTTAATTCATCAAGCAATAAATGCTGTTGTACCAAATCGAATGGTAATACATAACCGATCCAACCGTCTTGAACTTCCTGCTCTTTACCATCTTTCTTTTTAATGATGTAATTTGGATTGACAATTTTGGCAGCAGTTAAACCTTCAGACTGAATAATTTCCAAATCACCTGCAATGCTTTGCCATTGATCATCCAAGGCTTGATAGGCTTGATATTTGTCAACTAAAGGAATATTTTCCAAACGCTTGAAAATATCTTGGCTTAAAACATTTTCCTGCTGTGCAATATGCAAAGTCTGCATCTTGCCAATCAACTCAGCTTTTAAATAATCATGGAAATTGACAAAAGCTGTATTAAATTGCGTTTTAAATGTTTGAATATTGGCATGCTGATGAATAGCGTTACTAATTTCTATCGTGGCTAAATCGACATAAGGTGTGTCGCTGTCAGTAAATAAGTCTTGGCGTAACTGCGGGAATGCCTTCCAATACTCGGCATAAGCATCAATTTCTTTTTTTGGAATACCGCCAAACATGGTGGCATAAATATCCCAAGTTTCCGCTGTTGCAGACGAGTCTACATAACGAGGAATATTTAAGTTATAGCCTTGCTCACGAATTTCTTCCAAGCTGACTAATTTAGAAAATTCTTCAATATCTTTACGTTGTACAACAGCATCAACAATTTTCTTAATGTTCGATGCTTGTAGATGGTTATTTTTACCAACTTTGATAAAGCCTTTAGATGCATCAACAATAAGCACATCACTACTTTGGCGACGTTGTTTCAAAATAATAATGACCGTTGGAATACCTGTACCAAAGAAAATATTGGCAGGTAATCCGATGATTGCATCAATATGTTTATTTTCAAGCAAGTTTTTACGAATACGCTCCTCTTCACCACCACGGAACAATACTCCATGTGGCAGAACAATCGCCATGATGCCA
Source organism: Acinetobacter sp. 161(2023) (assembly GCF_037027805.1). Taxonomy (NCBI): domain Bacteria; kingdom Pseudomonadati; phylum Pseudomonadota; class Gammaproteobacteria; order Moraxellales; family Moraxellaceae; genus Acinetobacter; species Acinetobacter sp. 161(2023). The sequence goes on from NZ_JAZEYD010000013.1 coordinate 152,472, forward strand.
TCAGGTTTTAAGTGATATAGATCATGTAGTAGAAATGCATAGTCTGCTTTAGTTTTTGGTGCTAACCCAAAACGTGAATAACGTGGATCAGATTCTTTATTTGCAGAATCCCACGCTTGCGAGTACGGTGGATTAGATACCACTGCATCAACATACAACGGCTCGTAGGTATTGATCGGATCATTGTCATCAAAATACGGCCAATCATCCTCTAAGGTATCAGCATTTCGAGCAACAATGTTGGAAGGTAAAATACCACGCATCACCAAATTCATACGGGTTAAGTTATAGGTATTTTCCTTTAACTCTTGTGCGTAATATTTGATTTTATTTTCGTCATTAACGTGCTTGGCAACTGACGTACCGATGTTAATCAGCAATGACCCCGACCCACTTGTTGGATCGTAAATTTTGATTTCTTGTTGGTCTTTTAAATGATGTGCAATGATTTCAGACATTAACACCGACACTTCATGCGGTGTATAAAACTCACCTGCTTTCTTACCTGCATTGGCAGCAAATGAGCCGATCAAATATTCATAAATAAAGCCAAGTACATCATAGTCTTGCTTATTATTCATTGGAATAACTTTGATCAATTGCAATAAATCACTAATCGCTTTGGTTTGACTGTTTGAATTGTCGCCAAGTTTACTTAAACCTGTTTCCAGTGTTTTAAAAATGCCATCGAATACTTTTTTATGTGAGGGGCTAATTAAACGAGAAAAAGCAGAAAGGGCATCACGTACATTGGCAACATTAAAGTCATTACCTTTTTTTAGCCATGTAGAAAACAAATTATCATAGGCAATAAAATAACCAATACGATCTTTAATAAAATTAACAGTGTCTATGTCTTCTTCTGATAGAGCTTCAATATCTGTTTGACTAAAGTCATTAGCCTCTAAAAAACTTTGTTCTTTATCTGACAAGAATTT
>NZ_JAZEYD010000014.1:0-151164 GCF_037027805.1 Acinetobacter sp. 161(2023)
GCACTATTTAAATGAACCAGATTCTTTGTATAGTAATAGCTTCACATGGTGGCTGAATCGATTAGAAAGAGCTAATAGTCCTGATTCGATTAAAGAATTATTAGAATACTTTGATGTACAACAAGTTGATGTACTTGAAAAATTTTTATTGTATGTTTTCAAATCAAGTACTGAATGCAAAGATGTTAATATCGCTTTAGATAATCTAAGGCATATAAAAAACTAGATAATTAACCAGTAATGAAGTAAAGCACCCTCTAAATTAGACTATAAGTGTCCAACTTTGGGGGTGCAGTTCAATTATCAGGGCTTCATTTCATCTTTAAATTTAGTCACATGTGGATTTACCTGCTTCAATATGTTTGACTTCCAAGCGATTTCCTTTATCTATTACACAAATTCTGGCATGAAAACTCTTATTAGTTTCTAAAATTATTTCATAAGCAACATTCTTATCAATTACTTCTAATGGTATTGCCACGCAATTAGTTTCTTCTATTGGGAGCGGAGCTTTTGTATATAACTTTTTATAAGTACTTTTAAACTCTTTTGTATAGTCAATCTTACCCAAATAAACTAGAACAGAGTTGTCAAAACTCGCATAAGTTTTAGGATTGTTCGTAAATACACATAAGTTATTTTTTTTGATAACTGCTTCCAATGGACGTGGCCCTTGGCTACAAGCACTGATCGTAATACTTATTATGGCAATAAAGATTAAAGTTAAGTTTTGCTTTATCATTTTTAAGACCTTGGCAATAACGTCTTGTCATGTGGGTTCAGAATAAAATCCCTTAAAATTCTTTCTACATATCCTAAAAGTTTTAGACTCTGTCTGTGATGTACTCTTTCAGGGTCAACATTTTGTAAATAGCATGCATCAAACCAAAACTCAATTAAACGGCCTTGTTGTTCAAAATTGAATTCATTAAATTTCTTTCCAAAGTCCCGTCCCAAAATATCCGTATCATAAGCTTTTAGTTCACCACCAGAATCTACGGACGTCACCATTGAGGTGTAACCACCTTTACAAAGCTGCTTCAAACCTAACCATCCATTTGGTGTCCCCATTTGATATTGCCAAATATGAACCATTTCATGAATAAACCAATGACGATTATCCCCAGAAGCCTTACTAAAATCTGATGTTGCCATATATTCTGATCTAGGAAGCATGATTTCACCAGCAGGTGTCATCGCATTACCTGTCGCATTGTGAATATACCCACCGATATGAATCCATACTTTTGAGTAATCAATAGCATCTTTAAAAACCAATTGGCACATTTTAATTTCGCCAGAAGTTAATTTTCTTTTAGTTTCAATTTTTATTTCAGTCGTTGGATGAGGTTGGTTATTTTTCAATTTAGTCAGCTTTGCTTTCGCATTTGCTACAATGATTTTAGCCGATTGCTTCACTGGATTTTTATCCATGTGTATGTTCCTCATAAATAATATTAATTGTTATTTCTTCGCTATTAGTATTTGTGATTAGTTCAGTAAAGCCTTGTTTATCGGTTATGCCATGTATCGTTTCCCCATTTTTTACTATTTCATAGCAAACACCTGCTAGTGGTGCATCTGTTAGTTGATCTTTTAATAAAAATCTATGCCCGAAATTTTCAATAGGTAATAAGCTCTTAGTATTACTTTTTGAAGAGGTTGAATTACCACCGCCATTATCCTGAACAACTAAACTTTGTTGCGGAAGTAGCTTACAGCCACAGGACAGAGAGTCACCAACACGCGCCGCCATTTTGCCAAAAATATTCATGCACGGATCGCCCGATACAATGGTGGCTACCACTTTATGTGTAGGGCAGGTGGCTTTATCGCCCGTACAAGCTACAGCTTTTCCATCAATTAGAAACAATGAGTTTCCACTAATTACTTTGCCGCCACCTGTAGTATAGGGCAGCCTAATTGAGTGAGTAAGCGACATTTTATGGCGTAAAGCATCTTTTCAAAGCGCCATTTTTTTCAGCTTTTTGATAGTCTAAGTGCAGTTATTATGAGTTTATAAGTTTAAAGGGCGTACTAATGTGGACAATGATCTAAATAAACTTTTGAATGGTATTCAATTAATTGCTCAAAAAGTTCATGAATTTTTGAATAGGGAAGAAGTAAAAATAATTGCCAATAAGGCTATATTAGGAATGCAACAACTAGGAGAATTTGTACATAACTTTTATACATACAGTCAATATCAGAAAAAAATGTATATCGAAATGAGCCAATTTGGTTGGTTTCCTTCTTATTTAACATTCAAAACACCAGTATTAGAAGGTGAAACAGCCGATAATTACATGGACAGATGCTTGTCCGAAAACCTTGTTGATATTGAAGAAATACTAATAGATTCATATCCGCATAGAAAGCATATATTTGAAGAAGCATTCAAACTGTATGGTGAAGAACGATTTGTAGCTGCAATACCTCTATTTCTTAGCCAATTAGATGGTTTGAGTGTTGAGTATGGTTTATCGCCCTTTTTCACAAGAACCAAAGCTGGTTCTGAAAAGAAAAAACTAAGTGCTGATGAACAATTAAAATTAGACAAGTTTCCTATGTATTTAAAACAAGCTTTAGAGAGAAATTTATTAGGAAAAAGTCAGGAGATTGTTTCTTATTACGAAGAAGTTATTAATAATGCTTGTAAATCTTTTATTGGTGATCAAACTAAAAACCTTGATATGACTAATCCCATCAATAGATTAAATAGACATGGCATATTGCATGGTCATGTAGATTTCTTAGAGTATGCTAATAGAATAAATTGCTTAAAAATAATTTCATTAATATTATTTGTAGATCATATCTTGTCACTAATTGGAAATTTGGATGATCAAAAATGATTTATTAGACACCTCTAAAAAATTAGAAATAAGAGTTTGATTAAATATATTTTAATATAAGTAAATATATTAAAATCTTGGTCGATATTTGATATACCTAATAAAATTTATAAAGGGTTTACATCGTTTTAATAATATGTAAGCACATTTTTAATATCTAAAAATATGCAGTAATTGCTTTAAATGCTGTAAAAATAACAAAAATGGCGCCAATTTTACGCCACATACAACTAATAAAAAGCCCCAAATTATCAGGGCTTTTTTTAATCTAGTTTTCAACTTCTACATTATAAATTGTTGTAAAAGACGCCTTTAATTTTTCATCTTTAGTATCTGCAATGTACTTTTGCATTTTTTGCTTATATTCCAGATGACCAGCTTTGTACTTAGCAAGTAAGTATGTAAACTCGCCCTGCTTATAATCAGGATTTGTCTTGTTTTCTGGCTTATCTAGCTCTACTTTTAAAACTTCCGCCGCCTTGTCAAAGCATTGAGAAATTACTTGCTTATCTTTTTGCTGCAACGTAAGAATCTGGCACTTAGAGATATATAGAGCAGGACTTTCAGGCTTTCTTGCTATTTGTTTATCAGTTAAAGTTAAGGCTTCATCATACATCTGTGCAGCTAAGTACACATTCATTTGAAGCATTTCTCGTTTGCCCTGGTCTTCCATTGCATTAATTTCAGGCAATAGTTCCTTCATACGTTTTTTTAAAACTTCTGGGCTTTCAAGAGAATACTTTTGAACATACTCATTGTGTTTATCTAAAATTTGTTGATCCTTAGCAGACAGCTTTTTAGGTGCCTGAGTTTCAGTTTTTACTTCGGTTTGTTTCGTGCTTTCAGAGGCATTACCACAGCCAGCTAGAAAAGCCGAGCCAAGAATAATTAGTGTAAGTGTCTTTCTCATTGCTTCCTTCTTGCTGCAGATGTAATTATGAACTCATGTACTATATTCGGTGGATTCGTAAATAGTGCTCCGCCATCAAATCTAGCATCATACTTCATGGTTAATTGGGCTGTGATAGCAGATAAATCTGGCACTGGTAGTTTGACGTTACAACTGCCAACTGGTTGTCTGTCATTTTCTGTATTCCAAACACCCTTTGCCACTTTTAAATTAATTACGTCACTAATTTGCTTTCCGTTTTTAAATAAGCGCAATGCCGCTTGAGAGTAAATTGTTGCATCCCCCTTTAATACTGGTGGTAGTAAAGTTGCAGTCACAAATAAATTTTGTTTTTCAATCTTATAAGAGACTTCAAATGTACAAGCACCAGACATCGCTTGCATTACTTGACCAAATAGAGACGCTTTGTCTTGGTCGTACGGAAATAACCATGGTTTAAACGGAACCATTGTGGTTTTTGTGTTCTCGATGTAGTAGTTTTCGTACTCATCTTTCGCAAAGCTATCTGTTGTAGGTTGCTTTTGAGACATTGGAGCTGGTGAGGATTTAGCTGCAGAAGATCCAGCCCCACCACCATTATCTTGAACAACTAAACTTTGTTGGGGAAGTAGCTTACAACCACAAGACAGAGAGTCACCAACACGTGCCGCCAGTTTGCCAAAAATATTCATGCACGGATCACCCGATACAATGGTGGCTACCACTTTATGCGTAGGGCAGGTGGCTTTATCACCTGTGCAGGCTACGGCTTTTCCATCAATTAGAAATAATGAATTTCCGCTAATTACTTTGCCGCCGCCAGTAGTCGGGCAACCTATGGTGATATAGGGTGTAGCCAAATTATAATTCCTTGTTATTTGCATGAATTGGGCAAATGATAACAAAGAAAAATATACAGATCTGTCTATTTTTTCAAAAAAAACCTTTATAACCCCCCCTTTAACAGTAACTCACTCATTATTTATCCTTACTTTTTAATGATCTATTTAAAAGCAAATGTCATTTGCTTGACTGCAAAAGGGTAGAGCACAGTCCTTTGCCTGCCTGCATTGAGCACCCCCCTTATAAACACTTAGAATCCAGAACATCACCTTATTTTATAAATAAAATAAATATATATATTAGAAAACTTGATTAATTTTATTTTTCGTATACAATGAACATAACTAGAAAAAGTCATGTTTGGTAAATCTTCTCTAAGTACCGCAGTATTAGTCATAATCCTTCGTTTTTTTCAGATTTTCAGCTCCATTCTTTATTATTTCGATGTTACTCATAACCAATAAAATGGTTTAAATTTTTAAAAAAACTAGGATGTATTATGTCTAATTCAAATATCATGAAAGGTACTGTTAAGTGGTTTAACGAAGCTAAAGGTTTCGGTTTTATCCAACCAGAATCAGGACCAGACGTTTTTGCTCATTTTAGCGAAATCGCTAACTCAGGTTTCAGAACTCTTGCTGAAGGTCAACGTGTTGAATTCAGTGTTGCACAAGGCCAAAAAGGCCCAAATGCTGTAAATATTGTTGCTCTATAAATAATTAAAAGCACTCATAAATAAAAGCACTAATGGGTGCTTTTATTTTGGTTTTAAAATAATTTTAAAGTTTTTTTAAGATTATAAGTAAATTTAATTTAGGATATAAATTGTTAAAAATAAATGACTTAATTGCAAAATCTAAAAATGGTACAGAAATTCTAGTGTCTTTAATTCCTCTAAATAGAATACAAAATACACGCGATGGTTTTAAAACTGTTGAAGTTGGAAAAAGAGTTCTTCTTTCCTCTGGAATTGAAGTTGATTTAAATTTAGATGGGCGTACCTTTTATGCGTCTATAAATCAACTATTTAAATTAGATTATAGAGTTAGTTAAAACTCAGCTTGCTATTGGATATTTAGGCGGGTCCATTATTTCTGCCATAATTTTATTAGGATATTATAATGATTAAACAAAATATCAGTGTTAAAGACCAGTTTGGAAGTAAATACTTCATTCAGGCAACAGTAGATAGTAATTTCGCTAATACTCAATGTTTTTCTAATTTAAAATACATTACAGTTGAAGGCGAAGATATACGACCAAGTTTTGAAATGTTTTTTCAAAGCACCTTAAGTGGTAAAATTTTTAAAATTGATAAAATAAATTAATTTATCAAAGTAGTACATTTAACGCGGTAGGATAGATTCTTTTCAAAAATAGAAAATCCTCATCGCGCTAGGGCACGTTGCAAACACTTAATTAAACAATAACTTTAATAATAAAGCGCAGGTGGTGAAAGCCACACTAGCGTATTGCTACTTCATACCCCCCTTTATAAACCCCTCTTAAACAATAACTTATCTATTATTTATTCTTACTTTTTAATGATCTATTTTAAAACAAATGTCATTTGGTGTGCTTGACTGCAACAAATCCGAAGCTTATCCTTTGCTTGCTGGCCACATTGCCAGCCGGCTTTGACAGGCTGAATAATAACTCCCGCATCAGAGCTTTTCCTTCTGAGGACTACTCTTGTGTGGTGTGCCACTCGTCTCTTTCCCGTAGCGGTAGGACGGGAGAGGGACACCTACGGGTGTGCTAGTTTGAGTTATGCTAGTCTGTCAACCTTCTTCCGTTCTGCCACCATAATTCCTATTAATGTCTGGCAGAACTCCCAATAAAAAGGAGTTGGCTTTGCACATCCATTATTTCTTGGCAGCCGTTGCCAAAAGCTATAACGACACAACTTAAAAATTTAAAGCAGCTTGATCACCTTTAGGGTTTTCAGGCTTTAAGTCATTACGGCTCAAAAAACTTGCATTAACAATAAAACTTGAGATGTGCCAAGCACAGTCTTTATAGGCTTTGCTGTGCCTTTTTTTCTCCCAAAAAGGGTACAGGCTTTTTATATCTCATTTATATACAACAAAAATTTATTTTATAACGGTAAAACAATGCCAAATTTAATTCTTTCAACACGTGCCTTAAAAGTTGTAAATAAAGCGATTGATCTGTTTCATCACGATGGATTTCCCATTGTGGGCGTCGACAAAATTATGCGAGAAGCAGGAGTGGCGAAAATGACGTTTTATAACTATTTCCACTCTAAAGAGCGGTTTATTGAAATTTGTTTGATTGTGCAAAAAGAGCGCTTAAAAGAAAAAGTGATTTCAATTGCTGAGGAGGCGAACCGGACAGATGTAATTGAGCAATTAAAGAAACTTTATTTCTTACATACCGATCTAGAAGGGCCGTACTATTTATTGTTTAAAGCCATTTTTGAAACGAAACTGGCCTATCCAAAAGCCTATCAAGTCGCAGTGAGATATAGAACGTGGTTAATCAACGAAATCTATAGCCAGCTAATAAAGCTAAAAGCTGATGCTTCCTTTCATGATGCTAAATTATTTTTATACATGATTGAAGGCACAATAATTCAGCTTTTAAGTTCGGATGAGGCAAATGAAAAAGATAGGGAGTTGGAATGGAGGTGGATCATGAAATTGCTAAGATTAAACTAGATTTCAGATGCTTTTATAATCGGCTAAGGCAACGATATAAAAAGGTATTTTAAGCTTCTCTTTAATTTCGTAGGTTAACATCTAAAGAAGTTCCTTGTCTGGAATGAATTGAATTCCTACCTAAGGAGAATCAAATGCTTGAAGTCTTAAAAAATAGCACATACCGGCATTTGTTTTTGGCCCAAGTCATTGCATTGATTGGTACTGGGCTAATTACAATTGCGTTGGCTTTACAAGCCTATGACCTTGCTAAAGGGCAGGCTGCGCAAGTTCTTGGTATTGCTTTGGCAATTAAAATGATTGCTTATATTGGCGTCGCCCCAATTGCCTCAGCTTTTGCAGAAAGACTTCCGCGTAAAAAGGTTCTGGTAACGTTAGATGTGATTCGAGCATGCACTGCTTTATGCCTACCATTCGTTACTCAAATTTGGCAAATTTATGTTCTGATTTTTATTTTACAGTCTGCATCGGCTGCATTTACCCCAACATTTCAAGCCATGATTCCCGATGTCTTACCCGAGGAAAGGGAATATACCAATGCGCTATCTCTATCTCGGTTAGCATATGACTTAGAAAATATTATTAGCCCGATGTTGGCAGGTTTTTTACTAAGCTATATGAGTTATCACAACTTATTTTTAGGTACAGTGGTAGGATTTATTGGCTCGGCACTTTTTGTTGTAAGTGCAAAACTACCCGTGGCTCAGGTTGCAGCATTTCAAGGTGTATATAGCAGAATAAAAAGGGGAGCAAAAATCTATTTCAACACTCCTCGTTTAAAAGCTTTATTGGCATTAAATCTAGCCATTGCTTCTGCAAGTGCGGTGGTAATTGTAAATACTGTCGTTTTAGTACAATCCACTTTTAAATTGTCTGAACATGCGACTACTTGGGCGTTTGGGTTATTTGGCTTGGGATCAATGCTTTCAGCTTTTATGCTTCCTAAAGTTTTAGAAAAGTTTGATGACCGATCTGTCATGTTGTCTGGAACGGTAATTTTGGTGATTGGTTTATTGAGTGGATATTTTATCCCTTCATATGATTGGCTTTTAGCGCTCTGGTTTGTTTTGGGAATAGGGTATTCAGTCTCACAAACTCCAACGGGTCGACTCATTCGTAAGTCGGCATCAAGTGAAAATAGAACAGCTTTGTTTGCCGCACAATTCGCGTTTTCACATGCATGTTGGTTAATTACATATCCTTTAGTGGGATGGTTAAGCACTCACTTGGGAACTTTATTTACTTTCATTCCCATGGCGATTATTGCTTTAGTTGCTATGTCTTTTGCCTATTTCATCTGGCCGAAAAATGATGATTTAGTTTTATCTCATACTCATGATGATTTACCTACTGGACATGAACATTTGGTTAACCATAGCCATAATGGTGAGCATGCACACGAATATGTGATTGATGACTATCATCACAAATGGACGAAGTAGAGATGAAAAAAGTAAATAGGGTTAATTTTATAAAATTTAATGATAGTTTGGAAAATGTTGCTTTAACGAGTCTAAAAAAAACTGAACCTTTTTGGGAATTTTTGATCCATAGGGTGTGGTTGCATAGAAATGCACTGTTGATGAAAAGATGTCCTGAGAGTAATTAATAATAATGCCAGCATCTTCATATTTTTTTGCCAAAAAATCGGGAATAAATAAAATACTGTGATTCTTTTGGCAAAAATCTAAAAGAATTTCTATATTATTGCAGATGAGTTGAGGGGGTGAATCAATAAAATTATTTTTTAAATCTGATCTTGAATATAACGATATATTATATTTTCTTAAGTCTTCTATGCTTTTAGGTTTTTCATGTTTATTTGAAAATGAAGCTGTTGCATAAAAGTTTTTTTTATACGTATTTAAAATAAAAGTATTTTGCTCTTCAATATTTTCCTCAAGTTTTAAAATCACATCAAATTTATGGGTATTGATATGATTTGAATGGTCTGAAAACATAAGATCAATTTCAATATGGGGGTATTTCTTTAGAAAATTAGAAATGACATCTGAAAAGCACGTTTGGATAAAGGCATGCGGAGCACTAATTTTGAGTAAGCCTTCAGGGTACTTCTGGTCGTATACAAAGTCATGGGCTGCTAAATCTAACTCTTTCACAATGACTTTGCATCGCTCATAGAACTTTTCTCCAGAGCGAGTGAGGTCCATCTTTCGGGTGTTGCGTATAAATAATGATGTATTAAATAGACTTTCTAAATAAAAAATTCTTTTTGAAACTTGATCTCTCGTAATGCCTAGATTTCTAGAAGCATGACTAAAATTTCCAGTTTCTACGACACTAATGAAAGTATTAATACAGTCTATTTTATCCATTAAATTTTGAAAGGCTAAATTGGCGTTTCGCTAAACTATATTATGATGTTCTACTTATCAATCATTGTATCTTTTTAGAATACAGTTTGTATTTAAATAAATATCTAGTAGTTTACACGGATTTTTGATTTTATATATCGTAAGTTATTTGGTTTTATAAAGGTTAATAAAATATTTAAAACTATTTAAATTATCTTATTTTTATAAAGATAATTTTATAAATTAGATAATGAATATTTTATAAACTTTTATTAATGCATGAAACTTATATTTTTTAAATATTAAAACTATGAGATTTCAAAAAGGTAAATAGATGAGTGACTTGATTAATAATAACCCAGTATGGGTAAAAAAGATCTTATCAATTCATGGATTGCTTTCGCTACTTCGAGTTGCACTCGTTTCAGCGTATTTAGTGGGGGGAATAAATAAGTTTATAGGCTTTCATATGGCGGTTGAGGAACAAGCAAGTTTTGGTCTACAACCCGCTTGGCTTTGGGCAGCTACCGCTATTTTTATCGAAATTGTTGGTTCGCTACTGGTTATTTTTAATCGTTTTGTCTGGTTAGGAGCAGGGGCTTTAGGCTGTCTAACCGCAGTTGCGATGCTCGTTGCAAACGACTTTTGGAATCATACAGGCCCAGCATTTTTTAGTACGTTTAATAGTTTCTTCGAACATCTTGGGCTCATCGCTGCGTTGGTGATGGTCACCATTCTTTCTAATCAATCTTCAAAATCACAATAAGTTTAAGCATCTCATTTAAACAGGAGCATTTTATGCGTAAATCATTATCAGCATTGCTTTTAAGCACCATGCTAGTGGGCACAAATGTTGCCCTAGTTCCTCAAGTTTTTGCCAAAACAACAACAAGTATAAAAAGTGAGGCGCCCGGTGTAGCCCCTCAATACGATACAACGCATGTTTATGTAAACCCTGAAGACTTTGATAAATTTACCGATAGTTTGGTCGCAACATTCGGTGGTACCAAGTCGAAACAAGGTGTTTTCCAAGTCACACCAACCCCGAGCCAGACCATGTCTCAACTTGTATTGACTCCAGTTGGCACAGTGTCTGTATTTGGTTTTAAAACCCCAATTCCACATCCTTTTGGTTTAGAAAGAACAGGCTATTTAGTCAAAGATATGGACGCAGCCGTACAGTCTGCCAAGGCAAATGGGGCAGATGTGATTGTTGATGCATTTCCTGACCCGATCGGGCGTGATGCAGTGATCCAATGGCCGGGTGGTGTGAATATGCAGCTTTATTGGCACACGACTAAGCCTAGCTATAACCAGTTAGAAACTGTTCCAGAAAATCGTATTTATGTTTCAAAACAAAGTGCTGACTCGTTTGTTAAGAAGTTCGTGAGTTTCTCGCACGGTAAAGTCGTTTCCGATAACCCTAAAGCCGCAGGCATAGAAATTGGTCGCCCAAATGAAACGTATAGACGTATTCGCGTTGAATCTGATTTCGGCAAAATGACAGTGTTCGTCACTGATGGTCATCTTCCTTATCCATATGGACACGATATGACGGGTTATGAAGTCAAAAATTTATCTGAAACTTTAGATAAAGCCACAAAAGCGGGTGTATCTGTATTAGTGAATGCCTATAAGTCAGATGGTCGTGAAGCCGCGATGGTACAGTTCCCAGGTGGTTATATTGCCGAAATTCATGCTTCTATCAAATAATTTATAGCCTAAATGATGGATTGAAATTTGCACTTATGTTGCTTAAGAGCAGTATGAGTGCAAAACACCAAGTCTCTGCAACGACCTATTTATTACTATGGATAACACTTGATGGCCTTGCATGTTTTTAAAGTTAGAACATATCGAACTAAGCACTCAGAGACTTACCTTAAAATAATAAAAATGAGTCTGTTATTAACCAGCAGTTTATTTTTCTACGAATCTGCTTATGCAGAAAATGAAGCCTTAAATACAAATGCATGTCCAACTCGTCCAAAAATCTCAACGAATCGTTGGCAAGAAAATTGGGATGTTTTAAAAAATCCGTGTGTGCCAAAGAAAATAGGAGACGACTTCAAATATATACCTTTTGGCGATAATAATTATTTATCACTCGGGGCAAATATTCGTGAACGTTTTGAAGTCAATAATAATGCCAAGTTTGGTACTGGAAATAATCAGGCTGACAGCTATTTAATTCAAAGATTACAAGCGCATGCAGATGTACGAATAGGTGATCATTTACAATTATTTACTCAGTTAAGTGATGCTCGGGCGTTTGATAAAAAGAATATTAGCAGTACCGATCAGAATAGACTTGATGTGGAACAAGCCTTTATTGCGTGGGTGGGTCCTTTAAATAATGGAACTTTTAAATTTAGAGTCGGCCGTCAAGAAATGGCTTTTGACTTACAACGCTTTATTTCGAATAGAGAAGGCCCAAACGTTCGGCAAGCCTTTGATGGCGTTTGGTCAGATTATGAATATGGTGACTGGAGAATTTTAGGGTATTTGACTCGGCCTGTTCAAATTGAAAAAGATTCCACTTTTAATGACCACTCGAAAAGTAACTTTAGCTTTAGTGGCTTTCGCGTCGATAAACAAATTGTATGGGGTGGTGAGTTATCTGGTTATTACTCACGTTATGAACGAGATAATGCATCCTTTCCAAGTGTTAAAGGTAATGAAGTTCGAGACTTATATGATGTTCGGCATATGGGTAAGAAAAACAATATCGATTGGGATGTTGAAGGTATGCTGCAACATGGAAGGATAGGCGGACAATCTATTCAAGCATGGGGACTCAGTAGCATTACAGGATACACGTTTGCTGAGCAAGCTTGGTCGCCGCGTTTAGGCGTCCAGTTTGATATTGCTACAGGTGATAAAAGTGCTAACGATAATCAACTCAATACCTTTAACCAGCTTTTTGCAAATGGCTCATATTTTACTTTGGCGGGTTATAGTGGTTATAGCAATATTATTCACCTAAAACCGTCTCTGACGCTCAAGCCTTCAGAGAAACTTACTTTGTTAAGTGCCTTAGGTTTCCAGTGGCGTGAAACCACCCAAGATGCGATTTATTTCCAAGGCAATAACAGCATGGCAAATACGGCAGGGCAAGGCTCTAGCTGGACAGGTGCATATATTCAACTGAGAGCAGATCAAAAAATAAATTCTAATTTGTCTGTTGCTGCCGAAGGCGTTCACTTTGAGGTTGGCGATACCATTAAGAAAGCGGGTGGTAAAGACGCAAACTATTTAGGCCTTGAGCTTAAATATGGCTGGTAAAACGAGTAGAGTAAAAATATGAGCACAGATTTAAAGCAAACTAAAATTGGACGTTACCAAAGTTTAAACATCGAACTCGTGACTTGGGATTCTACCTCGGCCGAGGTTGATCTTTCCTGTGCTTGTATTTTTGAACATGAAATGAATAACCGTTCTTTTTCGGGTGGTTTGGCACATTTAGATGAAGCTCTAAATGGAAGACTAAACGAAATACGAAAAAATAACTGGTTCAGTGAAAAAATTGGTGATGCACTTTTACTTAATCAAACTCCTTCAACCATACAGGCAACTAAAGTTTTGCTTATAGGCATGGGAGCACCAGAAGATTTCACGGTAGAGCGAATCGAGACTGCGATAAAAACTGTTGTAAGAACAGCGCATCAACTGGAACTTAAAAGTGTGGCATTTGCGCCGAGTATTTTAGATACAGGTCTGAATCCTCCGGCAGGTTTAAATGAACTTATGCTAAGAAGTTTAAAAGAAGAATTAGACAAACATGCACAGCTTTATTTGCACAAATTAGTCAAAAAATCTGAAATTGAAAAATGGGTATTTGATGCGGGTTTTCAAAATTATGATGCTAAGGCTGAGCAATATAGCGCGTCTTTTGCCAAAGTTTTTATTTAAGATTCATTCTGATTTTAAAAACAAAATTCAGTAAAGCATTATGAAAAGGAACATGATTTTAATTTAACTGCATCAACCTGAACGATGCAGTTAAATGTAAAGATTAAGAAATTTCTAAAATTTTCTGAGCGATATATAAATCTTGGATCGATAGCCCTGAACTGTCATAAATTGTGATTTGTTCCTGAGATTGCCTACCTTGAGTGTTTGCTAAAAGCACATCACCTATATTAATTAAAATTGCAGACTCAGGCGCATGTTGAAATTCACCAATGAGTTTAGACTGCACATCAAGATCACAAAATAAGTCACTATGTGAAAATAACTCTGGCGGAAGTTCTTGTTTGCCTTGTTTATCTGAACCCATAGATGAAATATGAGTGCCAGCTTTGACCCATTCAGCTTTAAAAAGAGGAGTGTGGGAGGACGTTGCAGTTACAATAATATCGGCTTGCTCACAGGCTTCTTTTGCACTCATAACTTGAAGCTTAACGCCTAAGTGTTTGAGGTTTTCTATCATTTTTTCAGCTTTACTTTGGTCGCGTCCTACTATCAAAATCTGTTCAAAATTTCTAATTCTTGCTAAAGCCTCACATTCATATTTGGCCTGATTTCCTGTGCCAAATATCGCTAATACTTTTGAATCTTTTCTTGCCAATATATTGGTCGCAACTGCATTAGAAGCAGCTGTACGGAAGGCATTGACTTTGCCTGCTTCAATGGCTGCTGCCATTTTTCCATTGGCTTGATTAAATAATAAAATGAGCGCGTTATGGCGAGGCAAACCATTTTTGGGGTTCTCTTCCCAAAACGAACCAACTTTAAGGCCAGCTAAGTGCTGAGTCGCCGATGATTTAACACTAAAGGTATTTTTGCTATCGGACCCTTGACCATGAACTACAGGAAAACTTTGAGTGTCGGGTTGAGTTGCAGCAATTAAAGCTTGGTAAATAGCATCATAAGCCAGTTCATGATTGATGAGAGCAGAAGATTCAGACTCAGAAATAAATCTCATCACCATCTCCAAAAGTTTATTTAAATTAAGACGCGAACACGTCGAGAGGTCAGTGCATATTGAATGTCTATCCATGACGCTTTAACTGACATCATAGATAGACTTAAGACTTTGATAGACATCGACTTTTATTAAGCTGATAAAAACTCTACATATTTAGAAATATCGACATTTCCGCCACTAATGATGATGCCTATACGTTTGCCTTTTAACTCATGCTTTAAATTACGTGCAGCAGCAAATCCGAGACATCCAGTCGGTTCAACCACCATTTTCATTCTTTCAGCAAAGAACTTCATACAGCTAATAAGTTCTTCGTCTTCTACTGTCAAAATGTCATCTACATTCTGTTGAATGATAGGAAAAGTTAATTTGCCTACACTTTGAAGTTGAGCACCATCGGCAATTGTTTTAGGTATATCAATCTGAACAATTTCTCCTTTTCGAAAAGACATTTGTCCATCATTTCCTAGAGCAGGTTCAACACCATATATTTTACATTTCGGAGAGAGTTGACGGGCAGACAAGGAAGAACCTGCCAATAAACCTCCACCACCTAAGCCTACAAATAGGTAATCTAATTCGCCAACCTCTTCAAATAGCTCTTTTGCAACCGTTCCTTGACCTGCAATTACATGTGGATGGTCATAAGACGGAATGAGTGTTAGGCCATTTTTTTCGGCAATTTCTTTACCAATTTGTTCTCGACTTTCTGTATAACGGTTATATTCAACAATATTGCCGCCGTATTCTCGCGTTGCTGCCATTTTTGCAGCAGGCGCATCTTTAGGCATGATGATAGTTGCTGGAATACCAAGAATTTTGGACGACAGCGCAATAGATTGCGCATGATTTCCCGAAGAGAAAGCAACCACACCAGCTTTTTTCTGAGCATCATTGAATTGCAAAAGCGCATTCATCGCACCACGAAATTTGAAAGCACCAATGCGCTGATAATTCTCACATTTAAAGAATACTTCTGCTTCAAATTCATTGTTAACCGTACGTGAAGTTAAAACAGGGGTTTTATTTGCAAAACCTTTAATACGCTCAGCAGCGGCTGCGACATCTTCATAAGTGGGAAGGGTTAAATTTTTCATAATTAAACCTAATTCTATTCAGTGTTTTGGATGCAAGATTTCGTATTGCTCAAGGAACGCACAATATATAGACCTTGTTTAGATAAAATATATATATTTAGATAAAATGTCTAATTTTATTTTCTAATGTGATAACAATGAGATATAAGATTTTGATTTACATTAAGTTTAAAATTAGATAAAAAGTCTAAATTGCTACTTGCATACTTGACGCTAGGGTTTGAAGTAGCCAGTAAGTCATTTGGAGGAAATAAATTGGGAAATCGCGATAAACATTTACTCACTCAACTAGATACAATCGCAAAGGGTTTAAGTGAAACGCTATCTCCTTTTTGCGAAGTTGTGGTCCATGACTTAACGAATCCTGAGCATGCCATACTCTCAATCCACAATAACTTATCTGGTCGAAAAATTGGAGATCCAGCAACTGAGTTAGGGCTGGCTAGAATTATGTCGCCAGAATTTCCAAATCTTATTTCAAACTATGCAAACCAGTTTGCTGATGGTCGTCCCGCAAAAAGTACTTCTATTGGGATTAAAGATGAAGAGGGTCAGTATGTGGCCGCTTTATGCATGAATATTGATTTAACCCTATTTAGGGGAATGCAAAGTGCTTTAGAGCATTTCACTAAAATTGAAACGAATAACGTTATTGAAAATTTGGAGCCGAATGGCACGGAAGCTATTCGAAAATATATTGATCAATTTGCCTCAAAACATGCAACGACACCGCGTATGTTAAAACTCAACGAGAGAAAAGAGTTAATACACGAATTGAAGAATAATGGGTTATTAGAAATTAAAAAGGCTGTGGAGACAGTTGCGCAGCATTTAGGTATATCAAGAGCGAGTGCTTATTTGTATGTAAAGGAAACTTAAAATCTTTTTTAAGAATTTATAAGCTTCAAATGGCTTGTTTTAATTTTTGTCGAGATGGGTATGGCGTAACCTTTATACTTTTTGAAAGGTTACTCTGCCAATTTTTTGTTTTAGAAGTTGTATCTTATTTATAAAAAATAACTTGTTTATTAGGTCTGGCTTATTTAAATAAAGAAGTAGGCAATACAACAATTATCTTTGTAGCTTTATTGAGGAGGTCATTATTTGAAGATATTTATTATTGTATTTATTACCATTTTTTCCAGTATTGGACTATTTCTTTTAATTGCTTTTCTCCACTATCGAAAAAATTATTCATCATCGGGTGAGCATGATTATTCATCTTCATCACACCATCACTTTAATGACATTAGTCATCATCATAGCTCTAGTTATTCAAATGATTGTTCATCATCTTCAGATTCAGGTAGCTGTGATAGCAGCGGTGGGGGAGATTAAAAAAAGCCCTTTTGTGCAAAGGGCTTTTGATTATTTAAGGTAAGTCAAACCAGATAAATTGACTATCTTCAGTTGCTTGAATTATCGCTTTATCTTCAAACACGAAAGCATCACCAGCTTTTATTTCTTGATCACCAATACGGATTACACCTGAAATCACGTGAACATAGTTCACTTTTTTAACTGGCTCAACACTTAACTCATGTCCTTTTTCCAATACAGCAGACTTTACTTCCGCATTTTGACGGATATGCATCGGTGCATTTGCATCGGGACCTGCAATTAAATGCCATTTGTTTGGATCATTACGTGGGTCAAGGCTAATTTGCTGATAATTTGGCTCTGCATCTCTTACGTTTGGAATAATCCAAATTTGTAATAAATGTACAGGCGTATCAGTGTTGTTGATTTCACTGTGGGCAACACCTGTACCAGCACTCATGAGTTGCCATTCACCTGCTTTAATCTGGCCTTCATTTCCCATCGTGTCGCGGTGTGAAATTGCACCATCGAGCACACAGGTTAAGATTTCCATATTGTCATGCGAGTGCGTACCGAAACCATTATGCGCATCAATCTTGTCGTCATTAATAACTCGTAAAGCACTTACACCCATATATTTAGGGTTATACCAGCTACCAAATGAAAAGCTATGATAAGACTCTAACCAACCCGCTTTTACATGACCTCGATCTTCACCACGATGTAGATAAGCATTCATGATCTAATCTCCCAAATTTTTTATTTATCTCTTGAGAAATATATTAACGTTCTATAGAGGTTAGAAAAATAGGCTAACTGCAACATGTCGTTGCATAATTGATATGGTTGTAAAGTTTTTTATTTATCAATGCATTTTTAACAATAAAAAACCTGCCATGCAGGCAGGTTTTTTTAATAATATATTGATTATTCAAGGAATTTTACAGTTACACCAGAACGTACTTTATTTCCTAAATCGTTTGCATCCCAGTTAGTCAAACGGATACAACCGTGTGATGCAGTTTTAGAAATTAAAGATGGATTTGGAGTTCCGTGAATACCAAAAGATTTTTTACTTAAACCAATCCAGATATTACCTACTGGAGCATTTGGGCCAGGTGGTAAAGAAAGAGGTTTTAAGTTTTTACCTTGTACGAAGTTCGAAGGTGAATAGCTGTACCAAGGGTTACGTGCCACACCAACTACCTTGTAAGTACCGGCCGGAGAAGGCGTATCAGTACTGCCAATTGTTGCAGGAAATGAGGCAATCATTTGGTTCCGGCTATTGAAGAGATACAATTGTTTTGCACCTTTATGGGCAATAATCAAATGAATATCTTCTGGTAAATCATTGCGCACGTTTGGAACAATGATTTTTTCACCCACTTTTTTGAATGTCGCAGTTGGGTTTAATTTCTTTAAGAAACCTTCATCAATATGAAACTTCTCACCCAACATTTCGGTCACACGTGTGTAGTACAAACCTTTCATTTTAGCTTGTAATGCGTAGTCAGAAGGAATTGACTCAGCATATGGACCTTTTAAGTCTGCATCAGTAATTGTGTATTCAATAAATGCTGGCTTGGTTTGTTTCGCAACCAATGCATCCCAAGTTTCTTTGGTCAGGTCACCAGTAGGTGATAAACCATTCATTTGTTGGAATGAAGAAATTGCTTTTAATGTATTTTTACCGCTCATGCCGTCAATTGCACCTGGCGAAGCATGTGCATTATTAAGCATCACATGTGCACGCGCATAGACTGGAAGTTGGCCTTTACCAATATTTTCAGACCATTCTGCCGAGTTTAAGCCATCTAATGTCCATGACGCAGCAGACACTTTTGCGGTCTTAGACGTCGCTGTGCTTTTAGCAGCTGTTGGTGTAGACGCAGCAATACCAGACTCGGCATTTGGGTCTTCTGTTTTCTGCAAATTCTGTAATGTTGTTGACGCTCGATTTAGGTCATTTTGTTCTTGAGCAGTAATTTGTGTCGGAGCTTGAGCTTGTACAGTTGAAGCTGCATCTACTGCTAAAGGATCAATCGGATCTTCTACAGGAGCTGATACCTTTTTAGGGTTCAGGGGTTGCTCAGTTGTTGAAGCAGCAAAAGCAACATTAGCAATAATACAACTTAAACTCATAGCGAGTAATGAGCGAACAAACATGTAATTCAACCTTAAGAATTTTCATATAAGCAATAGGGGATTGATCTAAACTCAAAGTGCAAAAAACTACCAATAACTCATTTATATGAGCCCAAGATTGGTAATTAAGTGATTAAAAGAATATCCAATGACCCCAATGTAACATGTTGCAAGTATTGCAGAAAACCCCACGTCTTGCAGTAGACTTTTGTGTAAATATGCATTTTTTAGTAGATTGACGAGTTTTTTGTGTGAAATTGAAATTATAAAAATGTCTCTGTTTTTGATATGATGCTGCCACATAAAGAAGATAGAGATTGGTAATGACGACTTTGAAAAATGATCGTTTCCTCCGTGCTTTGTTACGCGAACCTGTAGATACCACGCCAGTATGGATGATGCGTCAAGCAGGGCGTTATTTGCCTGAATATCGTGAAACACGTTCAAAAGCAGGTGATTTCCTATCTTTATGTAAAAATACAGATTTTGCCTGTGAAGTTACTTTACAACCTTTGCGTCGCTATGATTTAGATGCAGCAATTTTATTTTCAGATATTTTAACAATTCCAGATGCACTGGGTTTAGGTCTTTATTTTGAAACAGGTGAAGGACCAAAATTCCATAAAACTGTGCGTACTGAACAAGACGTTGCGAATTTACCTAAGTTAAATGCAAAAGTAGACCTTGATTATGTGATGAACGCTGTAAGTACGATTCGCTCTGCTTTAGGTGGTCAAGTTCCACTGATTGGTTTTTCTGGTAGCCCTTGGACTTTAGCGACTTATATGGTTGAAGGTGGTTCAAGTAAAGAGTTCCGTTTTACCAAGCAGATGATGTATGCCCAACCAGAAGTTTTGCATGCTTTACTCGATCATTTAGCAGACTCAGTCATTGACTATTTAAATGCTCAAATTGATGCAGGTGCTCAGGCCATTCAGATCTTTGATAGCTGGGGCGGGGCAATGGCACATCGTGAATATGTCGAATTCTCTTTAAACTACATGAATAAAATCATTGCAGGTTTGCAACGAGAGAAAGATGGCCGACGCATTCCTATCATTGTGTTCACTAAAGGTGGTGGCCAATGGTTAGAGCCAATGATGAGCACAGGTGCGGATGCATTAGGTTTAGATTGGACGACACCATTAAATACAGCTCGAACTACAGTGGCTGGGCGTGTAGCTTTACAAGGGAACCTTGATCCGGCAGTTTTATATGGTTCAGCTGCTTCAATTGAGAAAGCAGTGAAAGCGATGTTGGACGATGCCTATGCAAATGGTGAAAAGACTGGCTATGTTGCAAACTTAGGTCATGGCATTACCCAATGGGTAGACCCGGCGCAGCCAAAAATCTTTGTAGATACAGTACATGAGTATAGCGCTAAATATCTAGGATAGTTTTTTGTGCAATATTTAACTTTACCGTTTCAATTTATCGGCAAGGCTGTTTCTGCAGCCTTGTTTGGTATTTTGCTTTTAATTGCTTTTGCTTTAACAGCGCCGATGGGAAGCCATGAATATATGGGTTTTTATCGTTATGATTATTTACTCATCTATGCAGTGTTAATCCAGATCTGCTTACTCTATTTAAAACTGGAGTCATGGGCTGAAGCCAAAGTGATTGCTTTGTTTCACGTTATGGCGATGGTCATGGAAATCTTTTTGACGCATCCTGGTATTGCTTCATGGCAATACCCGCAGCCTGCTGTATTTAAAATCATTACGGTGCCTTTATTTGCAGGCTTTATGTATTCGGCTGTAGGTAGTTTCTTCGCACGGTCAATACGACTGTTTCAGGTTTCTTTTGAAAAGCTTCCAAGTTTTGGAAGTATGCTGTTGTTAGCCTTTTTCTCATATATAAATTTTATGAGCAAATTTTTTGTTCCCGATATTCGCTATATTTTATTTGCGATTAGTATTTTTATTTTTTGGAAAACAAAACTTTATTTTCAACTTAATCAACATAAATTTAAAATCTCGATGTTACCAATATTATTGACGCTCGCGTTTTTCATTTGGATCGCTGAAAATATAAGTACATTTTATAAAATCTGGCTCTATCCAAGTCAGGTTAATGCTTGGCATATGGTGGGTTGGGGCAAGCTAGGTTCATGGTATTTATTATTAATTTTAAGTCTAGTACTTGTGCTTAAAATATTAGGCAACAGGGATAATCAAGGTAACTGGAATTTAAGATAATTTTTCTTTTGCACTTTTCATCATATTGTTTATTTTTTAATTGCTAAATCACAGTCTTCTCGTTATCTTTAATATCGTGTAATAAGAATTACACATAACAATACAACACATAAGAAACAATCAATAATGATTTTTGGAGATTTAAATCTATGTTAAAAAAATTAGCTTTAGCTGCTTTATTAGCAGCTGGTTCAAGTGTCGTAATGGCTGACAACGATGTGGGTTGTGGTGCAGGTACACAAGTATGGGCTGGCAAAAAAGGAGTAGCGCCTAAAATTCTTGCTGCAACAACAAACGGTCTTTTTACTAACCAATTACTAGGGATTACTTTCGGTACTTTAGGCTGCCGTCAAGGCGGAACAGTAACAGCACAAGTTGTAACATTCACAAATGAAAATGCAGAAGCTTTAGCACGTGATATGGCAGTAGGCCAAGGTGAAAGCCTGAACGTACTTGCTGAGTTAATGCAAATTAAACCTCAAGATAAAGACCGTTTCTTTAAAGTTTCAAAAGCAAACTTTGGTGAAATCTATTCAGCAAATAACCAAAATACCCTTCAAGTTTTAGCATCACTGCAAACTGTAATGGCTAAAGATGACGTTTTAAAAGCTTACGTATAAGTTTGAAACTGAAAACCCTGTCCGATGGCAGGGTTTTTCTTATATTTAATGATAAAAATTGATGAGCTTAATGAAGTCAGTTGTCTTAGTTTTTGCCTCTTTGGCAGTTAATATTGCGTATTCAGCAGATATAAATCCATCTATTCAAAAATATTGGTCAATTGCAGAACAGAAAAACTTAGATCAAGACATTACCTGGCAAAGGCTCATGTATGCCAATAAAGACCATAAAAGTGATGTCACTTATTCTGGCTATTTCATGTCAGAAAATGGGAAAAATAATTTAAAAGAAGAACTGAAAGCTGACATCTCGGCATTATTTATGCCTGCTCAAGATAATCAGTCGATCCGCTGTAAATTTCCGGCACGCAGTCAATGGCTCATACAAAAAGTAGGCATTCAAGAAAGTGAATTGCCTCAAGTGAAGTGTTCAGAATTTGAAAACTGGATTGGGCAGATTAAGCCTTATAAAGCGACATTAATTTATGCAACCGATTTTATGGGCAATCCAAGTTCAATGTTTGGGCATACTTTATTGCGTTTAGACCCCAAAGATCAGCAACAATTAAATTTAGTTTCTTATGCTGTAAATTATGCAGCAACTGTGGCAGGGAATGACAACTGGTCATATGCTTGGAAAGGCTTAACAGGGCAATATCCGGGTGAATATTCACTGATGCCTTATTACCGTAAAGTAAAAGAGTACGGCGATTTTGAAAGCCGTGACTTATGGGAATATGAGCTAAATTTAACACCTGAAGAAACACGGTTTTTAGTAAGCCATATTTGGGAAATGCAACATGTGAGCTTTCCTTATTACTTTGTGAGTGATAACTGTGCCTATCGATTGTTAGGGTTGGTTGATTTAGTAAAACCTGAGTCTCACCTACAAGAGAAATTCACTCATGCTTCCATCCCAATGGAAACCATTAAATCGATGCAGCAGCAAGGGTTAACCCAAGCTCCTGTATATCGACCTGCTTTAGAAACTCAACTATTGGCCCAAGCTCATCAACATGGTGCATCTTTGGCGAAGGTAGCTCATCAAATTGCGATGATGCCTACTCAGCAGTCTTCTCAGATTTTAAAATCATTTGGTGAGCAAGATCAGGCTAAGATTTTAGAGATGGCTTATGATGATTTATATCTTCAATTTACGAGCCGTAAAATAGAAGAAAGCATTGCTCAGCCGCAGTTGCGTCAACTTTTAGCGCTAAGAAGTCAGATTGATTTAGACAAACAGCGTCAAGAACCTAAAAGACCAGCAAAAGAGCCAACTCAAGGTCACAATGCACGTAATATTTCAGTGAAAGTAGGTGAAGTGCAAGGTGATAAGTTTGTCGAACTTGGTCATCGCCAAGCCTATCATGACTTGATAGATCCTCAAGGAGGATACCGGGCGGGAACTCAATTACTCTTTTTAAATGGTAATGCACAGTGGCGAGATGACCATTTAAAACTAGAACGTCTTGATCTGCTAGAAGTAAATTCTTATAACCCGATTCAACCTTTTAGAACACCGCTGAGTTGGGGATTTAATTTAGGTTGGCGTCAGGAAACGATTCATGATGGTACTTTTAGTGAAGAAAAACAGCATGGCGTAGCGAATTTTAATGCTCAGGTTGGATATAGTTTTGCTGACTATGAACGCAAACATGTTTGCTATGGACAACTACAAACCTACCTACAAGCAGGCTCAAATCTAGATAAAGGATGGCGTGTGGGAATGGGCCCGACTTTAGGTTGCATGAACCAATGGTTTGAAAAATTCAACTCTGTGGTGCAAATTGAATTGCCCTATTGGGAAGACCAAAACCAATGGAACTTAAGACTAAATACACAGTGGCAATATGTGATTAATAGTAATAATACCATTCGATTAAACTGGGATTATGAACAACAAAATCATCAAGACTGGATGAAATCAAGCCTAGGATATGTTTGGTTCTTTTAAAGAATAAGCGCATAAAAAAAAGAGAAATGAATAATCTCATTTCTCTTTTTTGTTTTTAGACAAGACGATTATTTCTTTATTGCATTCAACACTGCATAGGCTGCTTTAATACGTTCTTCATTGGGAATACGTTTATTGGTTAACATGACTAAACCAATATTTTCTTTAGGAATAAACACAACATACGTTCCAAAGCCGTTAGTTGAACCAGTTTTGTGGAAAATCTTGACTGAAGGTTCTTTCGAAATAGCAGTCACTTTATTAGGCTTCATCACAATTTGCTCTGAATTACTGTCTAATAAAGTCTGTAAAGGTGCTGGATAAGAGAACTCTTCCCAACCTAACGCTTGATACATTGTGCCTACTTGGTAGAAACCTTGATGTGTTTCATTAATCGCGCGTTGAATATCAGTCGGATATTTTTGTGGATTTAGATTGGCACTAACGAAACTCAGCATATCAGGTAATGTAGATTTAACGCCGTATGCAGGAGCATCTAATGGTCCAGGGGTGACGCGAATCGGCTGATTTTCTTGGTTATAGCCAAATGCATAGTTTTGCATCTGAGTTTTAGGCACATTTACATAGCTATGTTTTAAGCCAAGATCTGGAAAAATGGTTTTTTCTAAGACTTGGTCGAAAGGTTTATTCATAGACAAAGCAACAACTTTTCCAAATAAACCAATGCTTGGATTTGAATATTGTCGATATTCACCGATTGAGTTTTTAGGTTTCCATTCTTTGAAAAAAGTTAAAACTTGCGGGTCTGTTTGGACTTCATCAGGGAATTGTAAGCCAAGATTACCACTCGTATAAGTTGCAAGCTGAAGTAGAGTAACTCGGTCAATCGGTGTGTTTTTTAGTTCTTTCCAATATTTTCCGGGTGTGTCTTCAAAAGAGATTGTTCCTTTTGTTTTTGCATATCCACCTGCTGTGGCAGTAAATAATTTACTCACTGAACCTAGCTCAAAAATGGTATTACCATTTACGATTTTTTTATCTTGAACCGATTGTAGGCCATAATACATTTCATACTTTTTATTATTTTGGATGACACCAACGGCCATACCGGGCACATCATATTTTTCTAATAACGGTTTAAAGTTTTGATCAACCAGTTTTTTAATTTCTTGTTCTTTTGGTGTATTCCCAGCATAGGTTGAGGTATTAAAAATAAAAAGAGGGGATAAAAGTAAGCAAGAAATTTTGTTAAATCGCATGATTAACTCATAAGTTATTTAAAAATAAAGATGTGTACTTTTATAACAAAAATCACATAATTTAATTGTTATGTTTTATAGAATAAAAGCTGTATTTGAATATAAAAAAAGCCCAACTGGGTCGGGCTTTTAATTGGGTTACTAAACAAAAATTAGTAACTTTCAGGTACAGCACTCAAGAACTCACGGCGTGCTTCTTTGTCAGTTTTAAAATCTCCGACAAATGAAACTGTACGTGTGGTTGATTCTTGCTTACCTACACCACGCATCATCATACACATATGTGCTGAATCGATAACGACAGCGACACCACGTGCGCCAGTCACTTCAGCTACAGCTTCTGCGATTTGCTGAGTCAGGTTTTCCTGAATTTGCAAACGACGTGCAAACATTTCAGTAATACGTGCGAATTTTGAAAGGCCAAGAACTTTGCCTTCTGGTAGATAAGCAATATGAACACGGCCGTAGAATGGGAGCAGATGATGTTCGCAAAGCGAATAAAATTCAATATTCTTCACCAATACCATTTCATGGTTATCTGATGGGAAAACCGCATTATTGGTGACTTCTTCTAAAGTTTTACTATAGCCAGAAGTTAAATATGAAAAAGCTTTAGCCGCACGCACAGGCGTATCTTTAAGGCCGGGACGATCAAGATCTTCACCGACGGCAGTCAGAATATTTGCGTACGATTGCTGCATAGACATAAGAATGTTCACTTACACTGGTTGAACAAAACGGCATTCTATCAGAAAACTATAAAAAGTCTGAATTCTGTAGAAAATGCCGCTTTATTGTTGGTACTTGGGATTTTTTTCTGCGCGTTTAAGCAGTACGAGAACGGCGCCTGTGCCACCTTGGTTTTCTGGTGCACTTACAAAAGCTAAAACATCGCGGTGCTGACGTAACCATCCGTTGACATAGGTTTTTAAGACCGCTTCAGGGCCTTTACCATGTACAATTTTGATCACATTTTGATTTTCATCTTTTGCCATCTGGAGAATGTGTAAAACTGCGTCACGTGCTTGCTCAATCGTACAACCGTGTAAATCTACAGCTTCAAACCAACGTATTTTTCCAGCTTTTAAGTCTTCAAAAACTTTATGCTGAAGGGTAGCAATGCGATAGCTTAATGTTGCTTGGCTTGCGACAGGATTTAAAGCAGCTTGAGTATCAGATAACTCAGCATGCTCAGTGTCACGACCACCTTCGGCAGCTGCACGTTTAGCTAATGTTTGAGCATCAACTTTTTTTGTGCGAGGCGTTCTTACATCAGCAATATTACTATTGTTGATGGGTTTAACGCCTGCTACAGCACTTTGAAACAGATTTGCATTTTCCAATTCCTCAGACTCAGCCTGCGGTGGTTTTATCTCAGGCTGACTTGCGATTTTGCTTGAATGAGGATTGGAGATTTGCTTTTTAAATTGCTTCAATAACTTTTGTTGCTCTTTAGAAAGCGATGAATCTTTATTACTCATATATCTTCTATTAAACCGTTTGGGGTTGTCCAAAAAGGGCGTTAAAGGCTTGATCTGGTCTTGGTTGTTTCATAAAACTTTCACCAACCAAGAAGGTGTGAATATCATGTTCTTGCATCATACGAACATCTTCTGGAGTGGCAATACCACTTTCAGTCACAAGTAAACGAGATGCAGGAAGCAAATTTTTCAAACGGATTGATGTATTTAAATCAACATCAAAGGTTTTTAAATTGCGGTTATTTACACCTAACAAACATTGCTCAGACAACTTTAAAGCACGTTCCAGTTCTTCTTCATCATGAACTTCAACCAATACATCAAGTTGATGTTCAAAAGCAGTTTTAGACATTTCTTCAAGCTGCTGATCTGACAAAGATGCCACAATCAATAAAATACAGTCAGCATGTAAAGCACGTGCTTCGACTACATTATATGGATCGATCAGAAAGTCTTTACGTAAAGCAGGTAATGCACAGTGGCTTCGTGCGATTGCAATATTTTCATCTGCACCCTGAAAAAAATCAACATCAGTTAAAACAGATAAACATGCTGCTCCAGCTTGTTCGTACTGCTCGGCAATTTCAGCAGGATTAAAATCTGCACGAATAATGCCTTTTGACGGAGATGCTTTTTTAATTTCAGCAATCACGGCAGGGCATTTGTGCTGTAACGCTTTTGCAAATCCTCGTACAGGAGTCGCAGCTTTAGCAAGTTCTTCAACATCTTGCAAATTACGTTGTTTTAAACGCGTAGCAAGTTCCTCATGTTTACGGTCAACAATTTTACCTAAAATGGTATTTTGAATATTAATCATGAGAAATCCTTAATCTGCCTGACATTGTTTTAATGTTTTGGTAAATTCAGCCAAAACACTCATTTTCTCGAGTGCTTGTCCGCCATAGATAATATCTTGAGCGAATGTAACAGCCTGAGCATACGTTTTGGTAATGCCTGCTACGTAGATACCAGCGCCTGCATTAAGCGCAATCATGTTTGCTGCTTTTTCGCCAATGTCAGTTTTATTTTTACCTAATGCATCTTTAATCAGCTTTAAGCTTGCCGCTGCATCTGTAACTACTAAGCCATTTAGGGTTTGTGATTCAATGCCGACATCTTCGGGATTAAGTGTCCATTCAGTAATTTCGCCATCTTTTAACTCTGCAACAGTAGTAGGAGCAGCAAGGCTGATTTCATCTAGTCCATCTCTTGAATGAACCACCATGACATGTTCAGCTCCGAGTTGCTTCATTACCTCTGCGATAGGACCACAAAGCTCATCTGAAAATACACCAATGACAAAGCGTTTTACACCAGCCGGATTCGTAAGCGGGCCGAGTAAATTGAAAATGCTGCGAACACCAAGCTCACGACGTGGGCCTACAGCATATTTCATTGCTTTGTGGTGGTTTGGAGCGAATAAAAAGCCTACACCCATCTCACGAATGCAGCGCTCAGTTTGTTGCATGTCTAAATCAAGGTTGATACCTGCTTGTTCAAGTAGGTCAGATGAACCTGATTTACTTGAAACGCCTCGATTACCATGCTTTGCAATGGTTGCACCTGCTGCTGCAATCACAAAGCTTGAAGCAGTAGAGACATTAAATAAGTTTTGACCATCACCGCCAGTACCGACAATATCAACTAAATATTTAATATCACTGACATCAATTTTAATAGCGAATTCACGCATAACACGTGCGGCAGCAGTAATTTCATCAATACTTTCACCTTTCATGCGAAGGCCCATCATCAAAGCACCAATTTGTGCTTCTGTTGCTTCACCTTGCATGATGCTGCGCATAATGTCTTCCATTTGCGGCTGAGTCAGGTGAATATTTTTTGTAATATGGTTAAGTGCTTGTTGAATGTTCATAAATATCACTTATGCATAAATATCTAAAAAGTTTTTAAAGATTTGATGGCCATGTTGACTCAAGATTGATTCAGGATGGAACTGCACACCTTCAACAGGCAATGTCTTATGTTTAACACCCATGATTTCTTCCATTGAGCCATCTGCTTCATTGGTCCAGCACGTTACTTCAAGGCAATCAGGCAGTGTTTGCTGATCGATTACCAAAGAGTGATAACGAGTTGCCGAGAATGGGCTAGGAAGATTACTGAAAATACCTTTATTGCTGTGGTACATATCAGATAAACGTCCGTGCATAACCGTTTTGGCTCTTACAATGTTTCCGCCAAAAGCTTGCCCAATACTTTGATGCCCTAAACACACGCCAAGCAAAGGAATTTTTCCGGCAAAGTGATTAATTGCAGGAATTGAAATACCCGCTTCGCTCGGAGAGCAAGGGCCAGGACCAATAACTAGATATTTAGGTTGCCATCGTTCAATATCCTCTAATGTGACTTGATCATTGCGAACAACTTTTACTTCCTGATCCAACTCGCCAAAATACTGGACGATGTTGTAGGTAAAAGAGTCGTAATTGTCGATCATTAGAAGCATTTTTGGCTAAACCTCTTGATATTTAATGTGTTTTTAAATACCGTCTCTTAAGTTACCCGTTTGGTTACCCGTTTTGAATTAAGTGCCCAAAACATTGGATAAAAATAAAGCCGCTATTTAAGCGGCTAATATAACAAAAAATGAAGTGACCAGTTTAACTATTTCATTCGTTAGAAATTTGCTAAAAAAGTCAGCTTTAAATTGATATTAGATCTGTTAAGAAACAGAGATATGTGCAACTAGGGCAGAATCGGCTTTTTCATTAGAAATAAAAAAATATTCTGCCTTAGTTAGAAAAGCAGATTAAATCGCACGAGTGTTGTAAATCAGCCAGTCTAAAACCTCTCCAGATAAATGTTCAGCTAGTCTTTCTTGAACCATTTGGTGATAGGTATTTAGCCAGTCTTTCTCTTCATTGTTAAGCATATCAACAACGATACAATCTAAATGGATTGGACAAAGCGTAAGTGTTTCAAACTCCAAGAATTCACCGTAAGTTTTCTCAAACCCAGAGTGGAGCTGGTTTGCAACCAGATTTTCAATGCGAATACCATATTGTCCCTCATGGTATAAGCCCGGCTCGTTAGAAATAATCATTCCCGCGCGTAGTTTGCTGTAGGCATGAATAGGCGCGTAATAAGAAAGTACTTGTGGACCTTCATGAACATTAAGCGCAAAGCCTACACCGTGGCCTGTTCCATGTCGATAATCTAAACCATGTTGCCATAAAGTATTACGACAAATTGAATCGAGTAGCGGTGCAGCTAAACCTTCTGGATAAATCGTTTTTGCCAAAGCAATGTGACATTTTAAAACCAAGGTGTAGTCACGTTTTTGTTGCCCTGTTGGCGTGCCTACAGGAACAACACGGGTAATATCCGTTGTTCCATCTACATATTGACCACCTGAGTCAATCAGCAATAGACCATCACCTTTGATAAATGAATAGTGCTCTTCAGTTGCACGGTAATGGGGTAGAGCACCATTGGCATTAAAGCCAGCAATTGTTGAAAAACTTGGCCCTATAAATCCATCTTGCTGCGCACGGAAAGCTGTAATCTTTTCATCAATCGTGAGTTCTGAAATGCTTTCACCATGATGAAGTGCTTTCTCTAACCAGTGGAAAAAGTGGCAAAGCGCGACTCCATCTTTAACCATTGCATGACGGATATGAGCAATTTCGCTTTCATGTTTACGCGATTTAAAAAGTGTACTCGGGTTGATGTCATATACAACTCGAATATCTTTTGCGATGGCTTGTTCATGAAAAATCGACACTTTCGCTGGATCTAAAAGTACTGAAGCATCAGAAATATTCGCTAAAAATTTAGCTGTATCTTCGTAGTTACGAATTTCAATACCATCGGCTGCCAAAGCTTGCTGAATGCTTACATCAACTTTTTCAGCATCAATGAAAAGAATAGTTTGTTTTGCACTGACATATAAATGTGAAAGGAACACAGGGTTATATTCTACATCTTGCCCACGTGCATTTAAGATCCATGCAATATCGTCTAAAGATGAAATGAAATGACCCGCAATATTCTTGCTATGTAAAGTTTCACGAATAGCCTGAATTTTTTCTTTACGAGATAAGGCATTTAGCCCTTCAGGCATGAAATGAATTTTCATTGATGGAAGTTCGGGACGGTTTAACCAAATCTCTCCGACTAAATCTTGCTGGGTTTCGAGTCTATAATTATTAACTCGGGCAGTATGTTCAAGCGCCTTAAATTGCTGAATTGATAAAGTATGTCCATTTACCACAATGACTGATTCTGGTTGTAGATTTTTTTCAATCCAAGCGAGATGTGTTGACGATTCATCACTTGTTAATCTTTGAAGATTAAAGCCAGTTCCAACAAGTTGTTGCTCGGCTTGTACCCAATAGCGACCATCTGCCCAGAGGCCAGCAAAGTTTTGGGTCACGACGAGTGTACCAACCGAACCACTAAAACCGCTTAACCACTGCCTTGCTTTCCAGTAGTCTGGTAAATATTCTGACATATGTGGATCGGCACTCATCACAATTAAAGCATCCACCTGCTGATTGCACATGAGTTCACGAAGTTTCTCAAGTTTTTCTGGAACAGTTAAAACGCTCATATAGTTTCCAACTCAGGTTGAACTTTACTGGTACTTTTGTTCATTAATCTATTGATAGGTTTCTTTAATAAAAATAACACGATTGCGCCAATCACTAACGCTAAAACACATCGCATAAACAGGGTGGGTAAATGATTAATGCCATCTGCCGATACGTGCCCGCCAATTAAACCAGCGATAAGATTACCTAAAGCTGAACCCGTGAACCATAGACCCATAATTTGACCGCGTATGACATCGGGTGCAAGTTTAGTCATGGTAGATAGACCAATCGGGCTTAAGCAAAGCTCTCCGATAGTAAGTAGAAATAAAGTACCTACTAACCAAAATGGTGAAACTAAGCCACCAGCAATTGCAAAACGGCTTGCAAATGACATAACTAGAAAGCCACCTGCTGCGAGTAAAAGCGCAATAATAAATTTACTGATATAACTTGGGTCTTTATTTGACTTACCAAGTTTAGCCCAAAGCCATGCTGCAATTGGGGCAAAAATAATAATAAAGAGCGCATTAATTGATTGAAACCATACTGCCGGAATTTCAAATCCGAAAACATTACGGTCCGTATAATCTTGAGCAAATAAATTAAAAGACGTTGGTTTTTGCTCAAAGGCAGACCAAAAAAGAGCTGAGGTTGCTAATAAGACAAAACAGATAATAATTTTAAATTTTTCATGTTGTTCTAAACCCAGGAAAAATAATAAATAGATAAAATAAGCAATAATTCCAATGCCTATTCCAACTGTTAAGTAAGTTGCAACTGCAACTGGGTTGATATGAATTACGCCAAAGAAGGTAAGAGCAATAACCACTGCAACGCTTAATAAAAATGAGAAAGCAATTTTGGGGGCATTTTTATTTTCTACGACAGGTTTATTCCAGTTGTCAGTTTGCTGACGCAATTGATTGAAGGACT
Source organism: Acinetobacter sp. 161(2023) (assembly GCF_037027805.1). Lineage (NCBI taxonomy): Bacteria > Pseudomonadati > Pseudomonadota > Gammaproteobacteria > Moraxellales > Moraxellaceae > Acinetobacter > Acinetobacter sp. 161(2023). Next base: position 32,041 of record NZ_JAZEYD010000014.1, read on the forward strand.
GTAGTTGAGGAATGGCTAATGCACGGAAAATGAGTAATGCAACTAACATTCCAAGGCCGCCAATCCCAAAACCCAGATGCCAGCCATGATCGCGAGCTAATATACCTGTAATAAGCGGGGCAATAAACGATCCCATATTGATGCCCATATAAAAAATGGAGAAACCAGCATCACGTCTATTATCTTGTGCTTTATATAACGTTCCGACAATCACTGAAATACAGGTTTTAAACAATCCTGAACCAATAACAATAAGGACTAATCCGAAATAAAAAAAGAAATGATCAAAGATAGGGGTAAGCGCAATTGATAAATGACCTAATGCAATAATAATTGATCCATACCAGACGGATCGTGCTTGACCTAACCAGTTGTCGGCAATCCAACCACCTAAAACGGTCATTAAATACATAGAGCCAGCAAATAGTCCAACAATTGCGGCGGCAGTAGGACGGTCAAGACCTAAACCACCATCATTGACCATCGCAACCATATAGAGAACGAGTAAGGGCCGAATTCCATAGTAAGAAAAGCGTTCCCACAGTTCTGTAAAAAATAAAGTTTTTAAGGGTTTTGGATGGCCGAAAAAAGCCGTGTCACATTGTTCGAGTTCATGCTTCATTTCAAATCCTTTGAACGTATTTGTAGTTTAATAAGCCAAACTTTTAGTTTGTTTAGTTATAAAAAAAAGTTATGTTTTATTTTTTAGATTTTTTTAAATCGAAAAGCAAGTTGGTCATGTATAAAAAAGGTATATAACAAATGGTAAAAAAACTTCCCTTTAGTTTCTTAACCGGCTACCGCACCAAAGCTGATCAAAACTTGCCTCGAGGTAGGGGAAAATAAGTTGTTTTTAATTGGTGTAAAAATAGAGGGCATTGTAAAAAGAAAAATAATTTTATCAATCCTCTGCATTTTAATAAGTGAAGGAGATGATCCAATAGCTGATTTTTTTAATTTTTTAGAGGGCTATTCTTCAAGTCAATATTTACATGAGAACCTTTTTGGCAAAGGCATGAGTAGATATAGTAGGCTCAGCTAAAAGTTACATTTTATAAGTCATCTTTTATTATTTTCATTTATTGCAATAAGAATGTCAGCTTTCTATATGAGAAAGTATTATGATCATGAATTACTGTTAGATATTGATGCGATGGTTCATATTAGCGCAACAATTTTGCACTAAATTAGGGCGATTGCGGGCTATTCTTGTATGCCATAATTTGAAAATGTCTGAATATGGTGCATTTAACGATGCAAACAGTATAATGGGTTCAAGACAAGGGACCTAAATCATAGATAGTTATAAGCAATTCAATGTTTTAGGTAAGTCTTATAAAGTTGGTATGAGATTTGCTTTATAAATACCAGCAATTAACACGCACTTAACAAGTGCAACAAAATTTCATTGGAGCAAAATGAGCATGGCGAACAAGGTCCTTCAACTCATACAAGAAAGTGGCGCAAAATGGGTCGATTTTCGCTTTACTGATACTAAGGGTAAAGAACAGCACGTAACTTACCCAGCTGATTCTATTGATGAAGATACTTTTGAAGACGGTAAAATGTTTGATGGTTCTTCAATCGCTGGTTGGAAAGGCATTGAAGCATCTGACATGATTTTACGTCCAGATGCAGAAACTGGTTTTGTTGACCCGTTCTTTGCTGAACCAACTGTAGTTGTGACTTGTGACGTTATTGAACCTTCAACTGGTCAAGGTTATGAGCGTGACCCACGTTCGATTGCTCGCCGTGCAGAAGAATACTTAAAATCTACAGGTATCGGTGATACTGCATTCTTTGGTCCAGAACCAGAATTCTTTGTATTTGACGAAGTGAAGTGGGACATCGATATGTCTGGCGCTCGTCATACATTAATCGCTGAAGAAGCTGCTTGGTCTACTGGTAAAGATTACGAGTCTGGTAACTCTGGTCACCGTCCACGTGTTAAAGGCGGTTACTTCCCAGTTCCTCCAGTTGATTCTTCACAAGATATGCGTGCAGAAATGTGTGCAAAAATCGAAGACATCATGGGCCCTGGTCGTGTAGAAGTACACCACCACGAAGTTGCTTCTTGCCAGTTAGAAATTGGTGTGAGCTTCAATACACTTGTACGTAAAGCTGACGAAGTTCAACAGTTCAAATATGCTGTTTGGAACGTTGCACATCAATATGCAAAAACTGCAACCTTTATGCCTAAACCAATGGTAGGTGATAACGGTTCTGGTATGCACGTTCATATGTCTATCTCTAAAGATGGCAAGAACTTGTTTGCTGGTGATGAATATGCAGGCCTTTCAGAAATGGCATTGTACTTCATCGGTGGTGTTATCAAGCACGCTCGTGCATTGAACGCAATCACAAATCCATCTACAAACTCGTACAAGCGTTTGGTTCCTCACTTTGAAGCGCCAATCATGCTTGCTTACTCAGCACGTAACCGTTCTGCGTCTATCCGTATTCCTTACGTTTCTAGCCCTAAAGGTAAGCGTATCGAAGCTCGTTTCCCAGACCCAATGATGAACCCGTACTTAGGTTTCGCTGCATTGTTAATGGCTGGTATCGACGGTATTCAAAACAAGACCCATCCGGGCGAAGCTGCTGATAAGAACTTGTATGATCTTCCTCCAGAAGAAGAAGCAAAAATCCCAACAGTTGCTCATAGCTTAGATATGGCTCTTGAAGCACTTCAAGCAGATCACGAATTCTTGTTAAAAGGCGGCGTGTTCACTAAAGAAATGCTTGATGCATACATCGAACTTAAAACTGAAGATGTACGTCGTCTTAACACGACTACTCACCCAGTTGAGTTCGATATGTACTACAGCTTGTAATACATATTTTCATAAAAAAGCCTGCTTATGCAGGCTTTTTTATTGCTTGGAATGTTGATTGAATTCTCTACATTTTTTATCAAAAAATTGGGGTAAACTAGGTGCGAGTTTTCATGTGAGCAGATTATGCGTAAACGACAACCAGTACTTAAACAGGAAAAAACTTTAAATCCTGAATTGAAAACATGGTTGTATGCGTCTGGTTCATTGACCCAACAATTGACTGAAATTGGCGGTGGTCAATTTAGTGTAAAGCCTTTTCAAGAACATTTTCAGCGTTTAACTTTTGCAGATAGTCGTTGGATGAAGATGTCTCATGCTCACACTTCGTGGGTAAGGGAAACCTATTTATATGGCTGTGAAGCAGAGCCATGGGTGAAAGCAAAAAGTATTTTTCCAATTCAAAGTTTACAAAAAAAAGCCCGTATATTTCAGCACATTGGTTCTAAGCCAATAGGCTTTTTTCTATTTCAAAGAACAACACCACTGTGTGACCGCCGTGTCATTCGTTTGCCTGAGGGGTGGACACGACAAAGTTGCTATACTTGGCATGGATGTAAATTTATCGTCCAAGAAACATTCTTACCGGCTTTTGAAGCTTTTCTACATCAGCAGCACGACAAGGAACTACTATGACGACTGCAACAAGTACAACATGGCGTCAGCGTTTAGAGGCTTATTATTATCTTTGCCGATTTGATAAGCCCGTTGGAACAGAACTGGTATTTTGGCCAACCATGTGGGCACTTTGGATTGCAGCAGAGGGAATGCCCCCTCTACATATTCTTTTGGCGATGGTATTGGGTACAATTTTTATGCGTGCTGCTGGATGCGCAATTAATGACTTTGCTGATCGTAAAGTGGATGGTCATGTAGAGCGTACGAAGACACGTCCTTTGGCAACAGGGGTAATCAGTCCAAGAGAAGCGGTGTATGTGTTTTTAGCTCTAGTGTTTGCAAGTGCTTGTACGCTTTTCTTTTTACCTATCGCGACGTTCTACTGTGCATTAGGAGGCTTGGCTTTAGCATTTGTATATCCTTTCATGAAACGTTATACCCATTTACCACAAGTCGTGTTAGGTATGGCATTTTCTTGGGGTATTCCAATGTCATTTACTGCAATGGGTAAGCCTTTAGATATAACGTGTTGGCTAATTTATTTTGGTAATTTGGCTTGGACAGTGGCTTTTGACACTCAATATGCAATTACAGATCGCGAATATGACTTAAAGATTGGCGTCAAATCTACTGCTATTCTTTTTGGTCGATATGACATCCAGATTATTGCGCTTTTACAGGCAACCAGCCTTGTTTTGATTGGTGCCGCACTATATTTAGAAAATATCTTATTTCCATGGGCGATCATTGCTTTAATTGTTGTTGCATTCGATTTTATATATCAAACAATCAAAACCAAAGACCGCAACCCACAAGTATGTTTTTGGGCATTCCGTCACAATCGCTGGGTAGGATTAATCATTTTTCTGGGAATATTTTTAAATTTCATATAGTAAAAATGACCGCAAGGTTGAAAAGTGTTCTATGCAGAGCACTTTTTTTATGTCTTAATATTTGTGCATAAAAATATGCGGAATAAATAATACATAAAAAAGGATATTCTATGAAACGGTCAAAAATTGCTTTAGCTATAACATTATCAGCTTCAACATTTTTTCTTACAGCATGTAATGACAATAATGATGACTATATTGGTGTAAATCCTGATCAAACTTATATTTCTGAAAAAGCTTATTCTCAAGATACTTTAGGTGGTGCGGCATCTATCAAAGTGATGACCTATAACATGGAGAATGTACAAGGGAAGACAGCTCAAGCAACAGCCCTCGTCATGTTCCCTAAAATTGCACAACCTAAAGATGGCTATCGGGTAGTGGTATGGGAGCATGGAACAGTAGGCGTAGGAGATAGTTGTGCTCCAAGCAATAATACAATTAATCCACGTTTCAAAATTCTAGCGGATACATTATTGGCAGCTGGCTATGTCGTGGTTGCTCCAGACTATGAAGGTTTGGGTACTCGAGGAATGCATCCATACCTTAATTTGGCAAGTGAGGCTAAATCTGCAATTGCAGCAGTTAAAGCTGCGAAAGATCATTACGGTAATCAGTTGAATAGTTCATGGATGTCAATTGGGCAGTCTCAGGGAGGGCATGCTTCACTAGGTACTGCTGAATTTGCGAATAACGACACTAACTATAAAGGAGCGGTTGCAACAGCACCAGCTTCCAGTCTCGGCTATATTATTTCTATAGTTGCTCCACAAGCAATTCAAGGCATTCTTAAACAAGAGCAAGCAGGTATTAAACCTGTTGGTACGGCTGTAGAAGTTTATGCTGAGCTACTCGCATATGCTGCATATACCACAGTAGGTATTACTGCTTATGAACCAAAATTTAATTATCGTGAAGTGTTCCAACAACGTTCTCAAAGTATAGCTGAGTTCGCAGAAGGAACTACTGGTGAAAATGGCGTATGTTTAACCGATTTGCATAATAAATTTGCAGCCGATATTCGTGATTATCTTGCGACTAATGCTGGTAAAACAGTATTAGATTATCCAGGTCTAGCTGGTAATTTCCAAGAAAACCCAACGGTGAAAAAATTCTTGGCGGATAACCAACCGGCTACCAAAAAAATTAATTCACCTGTCATGATTGTCCAAGGTACGGCTGATATGGCTGTACCATATCCTGTTACGACTGCCTTGCAAGACGGTCTTAAAAAAATGGGAACGGATGTGACATTTGTACCTGTTGACGGGGCTGCCCATACACAAGCGATTGTTTGTAAAAATGCGGAAATTTATCAATTTGTACAATCTAAGATGCCAGCTAAAACAAATATAGTGCTCGATCCATCGGTAATAGATGCAAGTAAGAATTTCGAATGTACTGGGTTAGTACAATAATTTTTGTATTTAAAATATTCAGCTTAAAAGAGTCCTAAAAAGGGCTCTTTTTTGTTATATTGTTACATATCTTAAAATTAATTATGTTTGAGTTTAAATCACTTATGAGCCAGCAACCTGTTGAAAAAAAATCTGTTCCTTGGCTATTAATGGGATTAGGTTTACTCATTCCTTTTTTGATTATTGGAATACTTTTTTTGGCTGCAAAGAGTGATGCCCAGACCAAAAAGCAATATGAGCAACAACGTTTAGAGATGGTAAAAAGAATAGCTGAAAAAGAAGCAGCAAATTCTGAAAAGAAATAACAGCGGTTTTTTAATGAATATCCTTTTGTAGCTGACGTACAGTCGGAATATTTGTGTAACGTCTTACTATGTAACCTGCTTCTGTGAGCATTTGATCACGAATGCGATCTTCTTCCGCTTTTTCAAGATGGGAAGGGTCATCTAGTTCAATAATGGCAATTACTTCCATCTTGTCGTTAAGCACAACAAAGTCGGTAACTTTTCGGTTGAACTGACTACGAATTTTATAGTCCTTACTGGTAATTAAGGCGCTAAAAGCCACTTGTGCTAAAACATGATAAGTTGGAAAACTTTGTTTTAAACGGATAAACATTTGAGTTTCAAAGTTGGTAATAACGGGACGAGCAAAGAATTTTTGTTTTGGAAATAAATAGGGACGAAAACAAACAACAAGAAAAATACAGGTGCTTAAGCAACCTAAAACAATAAAAAATAAGTGACTCGATTCGAACATGTGAAGGCATCATACAAATAAAAACCCACTCATCATGAGTGGGTTTTTAAGAATCTTGGCTCTCCAACCTGGGCTCGAACCAGGGACCTGCGGATTAACAGTCCGTCGCTCTACCGACTGAGCTATTGGAGAATCTGGAAAAGGATTTTAGGCAGGAAAGGGGGCGAGGTCAAGTCTTAATAACGGAATTAGTGAGAATATATAATCGTTTGGTTTAAAAGTATTCGAAACATTGATTTTATTAAAAATAATAGAAAATTATTAAATGATTGGATAAGAAAAAGCCCACAATAAATGTGGGCTTTTAGAATCTTGGCTCTCCCACCTGGGCTCGAACCAGGGACCTGCGGATTAACAGTCCGTCGCTCTACCGACTGAGCTATGGGAGATTAGTAGATGGCTCTCCAACCTGGGCTCGAACCAGGGACCTGCGGATTAACAGTCCGTCGCTCTACCGACTGAGCTATTGGAGAATCTGATGCGCATTTTATGGATGAAATCTAAAAGCGTCAATAAGAATATTAAAGAAAATGAATCGTTTGCTTGATTAATATGCTTTTGTTGTACTAAAAATAAAAAAACCACCCAAAAAAGGGTGGTTTTTTAGAAATAAATAAAATTATTTCTCTACACCAGCTGGTTGACCTGCAAGTTTTGCATTTGCATAGTCCCAGTTCACTAGGCTTTCTAAGAAAGTTGCGATGTATTTAGGACGTAAGTTACGGAAATCGATGTAGTAAGCATGTTCCCATACGTCAATTGTTAATACAGCAATTTGACCATGTGCAAGTGGAGTGTCTGCATTAGAAGTTTTAGTAATAGATAATTTACCGTTTACTTCATCAGCAACTAACCAAGCCCAACCTGAACCGAATTGAGTTGTTGCAGCAGCTGCAAATTCTTCTGCAAATTTTTCGTAGCTACCGAAAGCTTCTTCAATTTTAGCAGCGATTGCGCCAGTAGGCTTACCACCACCATTTGGCTTCATCGAATTCCAATAGAATGTATGGTTCCAAACTTGAGCAGCGTTGTTGAAAATACCAGCTTTAGATGCATCACCAGCAGTTGCTTTGATGATTTCTTCTAAAGTTTTACCTTCAAGGTCAGTCCCTTTGATTAAGTTGTTTAAGTTAACAACATAGGTATTGTGGTGTTTATCGTGATGGTATTCTAAAGTTTCTTTACTAATATGTGGCGCTAAATCATCATAGCCATATGGAAGTGCAGGTAAAGTAATGGTTGTCATGTTCCTATTCCTTGCATTTGCTGGGTTATACAATATTAAGTGGCTCTATTGTAAATGATTCTGTTCACAATAGTGCATCGTTTTAAAGAACTATACACAATAAAGATCTAATTAATACGCATAACACAGATTGAAAAAAAGACTTAATTAAATCGGATTATTCAATTCAAAATATTCGGTTTCAATTGCAAACTGCTTTGAAATTGCTTGTGCTAAACGTTGAACTCCATAACGTTCAGTTGCATGATGACCACACGCAAAATAGTGAACGCCTAATTCTTTTGCTTCATAGAAAGTTCGTTCACTGACTTCACCTGAAATATATGCATCACAATTTTGCAAAGCTGCTTTAGCAATAAAATCTTGAGCACCACCCGTACAAAAGCCTACTTTTTGAATGCCTTGCTTTTGGGCTGGCAAATGAATCACTTTAAAATCAAAGCTATCTTGTAATTTTGCTTTAAATTCTTCAACAGAAAGCGCTTGCTCTAAATAGCCAATATTTCCAATTGGATGTTTCTCGGCTAAATCGAGTGGTTCTAAATGATGTAAGCCCAATTTTTCTGCAATGGCTACATTGTTACCCAAACTTGGATGTGCATCTAAAGGTAGGTGGTAAGCCACGAGTGAAATATTATTTTGAATGAGTTTTTTAATTCGGTTACCGCGCATTCCTGTAATTGGGTAGGGTTCGCCTTTCCAAAAATAACCATGATGTACAAGTAATAGATCCGCATTTTGAGCAATTGCTGCATCAATCGCATCTTCGGAAGCAGTAACGGCACAAATGATACGTTTTACTTCAGTTGAACCTTCAATTTGCAGGCCATTTGGTGCGTAATCTTTAAATTCTGCCGCTTTTAAGGTTTGGTCGCACCACTGAATAATTTCATGCAAATTCGCCATGATATTTCCTGAATTGAGTCGTAAATAATTCCTAAAGCTATAGAAACATATTTTGTTGTGTAACTAAAGCTAGACAAATCTTTTTTGAGTTTTTTATGTATATCGACATATTTAATTTAAAATGCTTAACTGAAAACTCTTTTTGTTCAATATATTAATTTAATTAAAAACTTCTTTGCGTAGAGGATATGAACGTGCGTCGCACCTTTACATGGTTACCTTGGGTATTACTTATTATTGTAATTGCCAGTTTTATTGCATGGCAAAAATACCATCAGCCGAAACCAACTGTTGCAGTTGATGGGGTGCAAATGCCTGCCGAGAAAGTTGAACCACTGGTTGATACTTCACGAGCGGGCGGGGTGGTGTCTTATAGCGCTGCGGTAAAAGTTGCAGCACCGGCAGTTGTTAATATTTTTACGACCCAGAAAGTTAAACAAAAGCATCCATTGTTAAGTGATCCGGTATTCCGAGAATTTTTTGGAAATCAGGCTCCTGAACAACAACAGCAAAATGAAAATAGTTTAGGTTCTGGGGTTATTGTACGTGCTGATGGTTATATTCTTACCAATAATCATGTAATTGCTCAGGCCGATCAAATTGTAGTGGCATTACGTGACGGTCGCCGTGCAGAAGCAACTATTGTTGGAACGGATCCAGATACGGATTTAGCCGTAATTAAAATCGATTTAGATAAATTACCTGTGTTGCCATTTAAGTTAAGCGGTAATGAAGTGGGTGATGTTGTCTTGGCAATTGGTAACCCATTTGGTGTAGGGCAAACGGTCACTCAAGGTATTGTTTCAGCAACAGGTCGCTCAGACTTAGGTATTAATACCTATGAAGATTTTATTCAAACTGATGCGGCAATTAACCCTGGGAATTCAGGTGGCGCTTTAATTGATGTGGCTGGTAACTTGATTGGCGTGAATACTGCTATTTTTTCACAATCGGGTGGTTCTTTAGGTATTGGTTTCGCAATTCCAGCTAAAATTTGTCAACAAGTATTAAACTCGATTTTGAAAGATGGCCGCGTTGTGCGTGGATGGTTAGGCATTAGTTTAGTACCACCTACACAAGACGATGTATTGGCACCAAAACCATCAGTGGGTGTAGTCGTTGCTGATGTATTAAAAAGTGGTCCAGCGGCTTCTGCTGGCATTAAAGTGGGCGATAAAATTGTTCAGGTAAATAATGAACCGATTACTTCGGCATCTCATTTGATCAATTATGTTGCATTACAAGCGCCTAATAGCGAAATTAAAGTAATGGTTGAGCGAGATGGGAAGCAGCAAAACTTTGTGGTAACAGTTGGCGAAAGAAAAAACCAAAATAGTCAATCTCAATATATACCGTTACCTAAACAGTAAAGACAAAAAAGCCTCATAATGAGGCTTTTTTATTGGCTTAAATTAAGAATGTGTTGGTGTCTGATGTTGATGTTTGAACTCAGTTAAAGCATCAATACGATATTGAATTAACATTTCACCAATTTCAGCACCCTTAATGTTCTCGGGTAAATCCTGAACTTTAACAGAGCGAACCACTTGCATTGCATCTAACATGTATTGAGCTTGAGGATAAGGGCGATCTTCTAAACCTAGTCTTCCTTTCGCATCGCATTCACATGCTTGTACAAAAGCTTCCACTCGCTCAGGACGGCGTAATACATCAAGACGTTGTAATAAACGCCATACAGTTCCTGGTTTTAACGACATGATCTGATGACATTTTAGATGCTCTTTACACACCGATAATGCCAACTGTCGAGTTTGAGTTGGAACTTTTAAACGTTCACATAATTCAGTAACTGGTTTCACGCCACGCTCTTCATGCATGATATGGCGAGGAAGTTCGTTAACTGGCGTTAATGCTTTACCCAAATCATGTACTAAAACAGCAAACCGAACATCAAGCGAGTAGTTTGACTTACACGCTTGCTGTAAAGACATAAGAGTGTGTATGCCACAGTCTACTTCCGGATGATATTCAGGACGCTGTGGTACACCAAACAGTGCGTCAATTTCAGGGAAAAGATGTTTTAAAGCATCACAATCCCGTAATGTCTGAAAATAAATATCTGCATGTTCTTCTAAAAGTGCACGCGAAGTTTCTTTCCAGACACGTTCTGGTGTTAATGCATCCAGTTCACCTGATTCAGCCATCGTTTGCATGAGTTGTAAGGTTTCAGGTGCAATATGAAAACCATATGCAGAATATCGAGCTGCAAAGCGTGCAACACGTAAAACACGTAACGGATCTTCAGCAAAAGCTTCTGAAACATGTCGTAAGGTTTTATTTTCTAAATCAGTCTGACCACCATATGGGTCATATAATTTGCCATCTTGATCCATTGCTATAGCATTGATGGTTAAATCACGGCGAATTAAATCTTCTTCTAAACTTACTGTGGTATCAGTAAAAAACTGAAAACCGTGATAGCCCTTACCGGACTTTCTCTCAGTACGTGCAAGTGCATATTCTTCTTTCGTTTCAGGATGAAGAAACACAGGAAAATCTTTGCCTACAGGTTGAAAACCTTGGGCGAGCATATGTTCAGGTGTTGCTCCGACCACAACATAATCTTTTTCTTGATAGGGATGCCCAAGTAGAGAATCTCGGACGGCACCGCCTACTAAATACACTTGCATGAAAAAACCTCTATTCTTCAAGCAATCATGCTACAGAATAGAGGTTTTCTCAAGTCATTAGACAGGCTTTTCGTAAAAAGCTCTTTCTAAATTATTTTTCTAATTGCTGGATTTCAGCAACAGTTAAAGCAGTCATATTGATAAGACGACGAGTGGTTGCCGTCGGTGTCAAAATATGAACAGGTTTTGCTGCGCCAAGCAAAATTGGACCAATAGTAACGTTATTACCAGAAGTTGCTTTTAACAAGTTAAATGAAATATTTGCTGCATCTAGGTTTGGCATAATGAGCAAGTTTGCAGAACCTTTAAAACGTGAACCAGGGAATGCAAATTGACGAATATTTTCGTCTAATGCTGCATCACCATGCATTTCACCTTCAACTTCAAGCTCAGGAGCTTGCTCAGATAAAATACGATAAACTTCACGCATTTTTTGAGCACTTGAATCAGTTTGGTCGCTACCAAAACTTGAATGAGAAAGCAGTGCTACACGTGGAGTAATACCAAAACGACGTACTTCTTCAGCTGCTAAAATAGTCATTTCAGCAAGTTGTTCAGCAGTCGGGTTAGTGTTTACGTATGTATCTGCGATAAACAAGTTACGATCTTCAAGCATTAATGCATTTAATGTGAAGAAGTTATTCATGCCTTCTTTAAGACCGATAACATTGCGTACAAAGTCAAGGTGAATGTTATAGCTACTATAAGTACCACATAACATACCGTCTGCTTTGCCAAACTTAACGAGAAGAGCAGCGATTAAAGTCGAACGACGACGAGCTTCACGTTTTGCATATTCAACAGTGATGCCTTTACGTTGCATTGTCTGATGGTAGTCTTTCCAGAACTCTTCATACAATGGATTTTGTTCTTGATCAACAATCTCAATATTTACGCCATGTTGTAAACGTAGGCCTAATTTTTTGATATTTGCTTCAATTACAGCAGTACGACCTACTAAAATAGGTTTAGCTAAATCTTCATCAACTGCAATTTGTACTGCACGTAATACGCGTTCGTCTTCACCTTCCGCATATGCAATACGCTTTGGATCAGCTTTTGCTTGAGCAAAAATTGGTTTCATCAAGAATGCAGAGTTATATACAAACTCAGATAATTTTTGACGATATACAGCGAAATCTTCGATAGGACGAGTTGCTACACCTGAGTCCATTGCAGCTTTAGCAACCGCTGGTGCGATTTCTAAAATTAAGCGTTGATCAAGTGGGCGTGGAATTAAATAGTCACGACCAAATGAAGCAGATTTTTCACCATATGTTGCTGCATCAGCTTCGATATGAGCCATACGCGCAATTGCATGTACACATGCAATTTTCATATCTTCATTAATTGTAGTTGCACCAACGTCAAGTGCACCGCGGAAAATGTATGGGAAACATAATGCGTTGTTTACTTGGTTTGGATAGTCAGAACGACCAGTTGCCATAATAACGTCAGAGCGTACTTCATGTGCATGTTCAGGTAAAATTTCTGGATCTGGGTTTGCCAAAGCAAAAATAATAGGGTTCTCAGCCATGTGTTTCACCATTTCTTTGGTGAGAATACCTGCAGCAGAAAGACCCAAGAACATATCTGCACCAGCCATTACTTCATGAAGCTGAGATGCTGTAATATCTTGAACATAACGTTTTTTAGATTCGTCTAAGCCTTCACGTGAAGTGGTTAATAGACCACGTGAATCGGCAACAATAATATTTTCTTTTTTAGCACCAAGCGCACAAAGCAAGTCTAAACATGAAAGTGCTGCTGCACCTGCACCTGAAGCTACGATTTTGATTTCATCAATTTTCTTATTTACAAGTTGCAATGCATTGAGCAAAGCTGAACCTACAATAATACTTGTACCATGTTGATCGTCATGGAATACAGGAATTTTCATGCGTTCACGAAGTTTCTTTTCAATATAGAAACATTCTGGCGCTTTAATATCTTCGAGGTTGATACCACCGAAAGTTGGCTCAAGAGAGGCAACAATATCTACGATCTTATCTGGATCATTTTCTGCAATTTCGATGTCAAATACGTCAACACCAGCAAACTTTTTGAAGAGAACGCCTTTGCCTTCCATTACAGGTTTAGAAGCCAATGGGCCAATATTACCTAAACCAAGAACAGCGGTACCGTTCGTTACTACAGCAACCAAGTTTCCGCGTGCGGTATATTTAGCAGCAGTTGAAGGGTCACGTTCAATCTCTAAACATGGCGCAGCAACTCCGGGTGAGTAGGCTAAAGCCAAATCTCGTTGGTTAACAAGTTGCTTACTTGGGGTAACGCTGATTTTCCCTGGGTTTGGATATTCATGGTAATTTAAAGCGGCCTGTTTTAAAGATTGATCGTCCATCTGAGTCTCTATTTGATACAAAAAAGCAAACTAGTCAAATCACTCATTCAGGGGGAAGGCAATTCAGTTCTTTTACTATGCTTTAATTTTTACCAATTAAGAGAATAGTAGACGAATTGCCAATAGCCCTGTAGTGAGCTAAATGCTAAAGAATATAACACTACTTCTTTATTTCTCACAGTCAAAAACGCTCATTTTTGGAAAAAGCAGCGTATCTAAAAATCGAAGGTTTAAACAACTAAGAAATATGTGAACTTGTTTGTAGATAAGGAATAATCTGCTCAGCAGGGATAGGACGACTAAAGAAATAGCCTTGTAAAAAATCACATTGCTGTTTTTGTAGATAGGTAACTTGTTCCTCTGTTTCTACACCTTCGGCAACCAGTTTAAGACCCATACTTTTACCCATAGCAATCATGGCATTTACAATAGCTTCTTGTTTGTGATCACCGATTTTAGAAATGAAAGCACGGTCAATTTTTAATACATCAATTGGATATTCTGTCAGATAAGCCAAAGAGGAATAACCAGTCCCAAAGTCATCTAGAGCAATTGATATATCTCGCTGTTTTATCGCATGTAATAGCGTTTTGACGTTATCAGTATTATCTAATAGAGCTGACTCAGTAATTTCAAGTTCAAGATCTGCACCTTGTATATTATATTTTTGCAAAACTTCATCTAGATCATTAAGTAATAAGCCACGATGTATTTGTTGAGCAACAATATTTACAGAGACTTGAATGTTTGCATAGCCTGCGTTTTTCCATTCTTGTAATTGTTTACCAACTTTATCTAAAACGACTTTTCCAATATCTGAAATGAGGCTACTACGCTCAGCAAAAGGTATAAACATATTTGGCATGACTAATCCTTTTTCAGGATGTTGCCAACGAATTAATGCTTCGAAACCAATAATTGATTGATCTTGTAGATTAATTTTGGGCTGGTAATAAATGACAAATTCATTATTTTGAATGGCTTTGCGTAACTCTTGTTCTAAATCAGCAGTTTTATATGGATGCTCTGCTTTATTGCAATAGTAAGAAATGGTATTGCCTCCTAAGCGTTTTGCTTCTGAAAGTGCTTGTTCTGCATGGTTGTTAAGATGATCAATTTGTCGGCCATGCTCAGGAAAGCATGCAACACCGATAGATGCTGTAATAAAATATTCGTGATTATCAATATAAAAAGGTGCGTTGAGCGCTTGTAAAATATTTTGGCAATATTGCTCAATATTTGGATGAATTGGAGAAATTTCATAAATAATTGCAAAATCGTCACTATTTAAATAGGCAACCAAGATTGCATTAATATTGATTAAGCGTAAACGCTGTGCAAACTGTTTAAGAAGTTCATCGCCACTATCATTATTTAAAAACTCATTAAAAGCACGAAAGCGGTCAATATTTACTCGTATCAATGCTAAATTTTTAATGTTATATGAAGGGTTTACAAGATATTGATGTAATTGATTGTAATAGTAAAGACGATTAGGTAAGTGGGTGAGGCTATCATAATTTTTTAAATAGGATAGATGTTGTTCCTGACGTTTTTGCTCAGTGAGGTCACGTGCAAATCCAATATAATTTGTGATTTGATGGAACTCATCTTTAACCACATTGATGTGTAACCACAAATATACGCTTTTGCCAGAACTAAACTTTTCATCAAATTGGCCCATATATTCTCCAGTTTCGAGGAGCTGTTGGGTAATTGAGGTGTGAAATTGTTGTTGTAATTCTTTTTGATTAATCGCAATGCTAAATAATTCTTTATTTAATAGTTCTGATTTAGTGAATCCGGTTAATTTTTCGTAGTAAGGGTTAATATCAATATAGTTCAGGTGCTCATCTAGAATAAATATACCTTCAGCTGCTTGTTCAAGCACAATTGCTGATAGTCTTAAGTGTTCTTGATCTTTTTTCTCTTGATGTATGTCTCGGGTCATACCCACCATACGAAGCGCTTTTTGTGTTTTGGGATCTCTCGTGATGACACGACCTACATCCTGAATCCATCGCCATGAACCATCTCGGCGTAATATCCTGAAATTGATATTAAAATGATCTGTAATTCCTTCTATATGTTGCTTTAAACGCTCTTCAAAAAGTTTTTTATCACTTGGATGTACGCGGTCTAAAATGCTATTGAGATGAATAACAGTCGTCTGAGTTTGCTTTTGTTGATCGAAAAACTTAATTTCTAATTTTTGATTTTCAATATCCCAGTCCCAAGGCCGAATGCCCGCCGTTTCATGTGCAAAAGCTAAATTGTAGTGATGGCTTTCGAGTTGCTCATTCATTTTGGTGAGATCGTAAGTGCGTTCCCGTACTTTTTGCTCAAGTAAATGGTTATTAAATTGGAGCTGGGCTTCAATATCTTTTGATTTATTGACTTCTTGTTGAAGCTGTACACATAGCTCTTCAGCCCACTGGGTATGTTGATCTGAAATTTGAACGAGCTGTTTATTTTTGAATAATAATTGAGAAATCTTTTGATAGTTACGTTGAGTTGCGTATGCGCAGAGTACTGTAGCCACAAAAGTTATATTGTAGGCGAAATAAAAAGGTAGCTGAGTAATGGGTGTATGTGTAAATTGAGCGATGAGTAGGGGGAATGTACTGGGAATGAATAAAAGATAAAAGTATCGAGGTTGCTGCGTTAAAAAAGTCAGGCCAATGATATGAGCGGAAGTGATAAACAAGGCAATTAAAATATGAGCATCTGGTAGTGCAACCAACTCTGCCGGAAGATAAAAATGAATAACTGTAACGTTTATTCCGAGTAAAATTCCTGAAATAAAACAAATGCTTTGTAATATAAAATCGGCTTTTTTAATAAAATTAATAGTACGGTAATGGGTTAAAATATTTGGAATAAACCATAAGCAGATAAGAGATACTATAGTAAGGCCAATAGACCAGCTGAATGTTGTTATTGATGATGAAAAATAATAGGAAAAAATAGCATATGAAATCAGACAGAGTAATACTAAGCTAATCAAATACCAGCGTATATATTGAATTGAAAGTTTAAGCTGCTCAATTTTTGTTTGATGCTGTAAGTATTCTTCCTGAAGCCCGGACATAAGATTTTTCTATCCTATTTTTTTTACATATATACAGAAAGAATCTGATTTATCAGTAATAAAGAATTTGAAATTTTATTCATACAATAAAACTAAATTAACTTTAAATAGTGATTTAATCAATGTTCAATGAGCTTAGGTGGATAAAAACCGATAATTTAAAATAGATAAGGCAACGACAGGCGCAGTTTCTGTACGTAAAACACGATCACCAATACACCAATTCATAAAACCAGCTTGATTGGCTTGAGTAATTTCAATTTCGCTTAAACCGCCTTCTGGACCAATCAATAGGGCAAGTTCAGGTTGTATACCGGCTAATACATCTTTTTGTTCTTTTTCTGGTGCTAAAACAAATTTTGAAACGGGAAGTTCAGAAGAACTTACCCATTCACTTAGAGAAATAGGCGCTAAAACTTCTGGAACTAGGTTTAATCCACATTGTTCACATGCTGCAATTGCAACAGCTTGCCAGTGATCTAATTTTTTTTGATCTCGATCATATTTTAAGCGCATTTCACAGCGGTCACTTGTAAGTAACTGAATTTTACTTACCCCGAGTTCAGTGGCTTTCTGAATAGCATAATCCATTCGGTCACCTTTACTCATGACCTGACCAAGAACGGCTTTAAATGGGGCACTACGGTTATTAGGGTTGAAATTCTCAATTGTGACAAACGCATTTTTTTTATTAATTTCGGTCAAGGTCGCTAGATATTCGCCACCTTGGCCATTAAAGAGAGTCGCTTGTTCTTGTAATTGTGCACGTAAAACACGCACCCAATGATGAAATACTGATTCAGTTAGTTGAATTGTTGAACCAACCGTAAGTTCAGTTTCGATAAAAAAACGATTCATTGGGTACGCCTTACAAAATTAATTTAAACCAAGATCAACGACGAGTTGACGAGTTGGTTCGACTTGATTCATTGAATAGAAATGTAAGCTTGGTGCACCACCTGCAATCAGGCGTTCACATAGCTTCACAATAACTTCATGACCAAAAGCTTTAATACTCTCGCTGTCATCACCATAGGCTTGTAATTGTTTACGGATCCAACGAGGAATTTCTGCACCAGTACCATCAGCAAAACGAATTAAATTGCTGGCATTGGTAATCGGCATGATGCCAGGAGCCACCGGAATATTAACTCCAGCTTTTTCCAGACGCTCAATAAAATAAAAGTATGAGTCTGGATTAAAGAAGAATTGAGTAATTCCTGCATTAGCACCAGCTTGTACTTTTTCAATAAAACGTTGGATATCTGCATCAAGGTTTTCAGCTTGGGGATGCATTTCAGGATAAGCTGCAACTTCAATATGAAAATGATCACCTGAATGCTCACGAATGAAACGTACTAAATCTTGAGCATAAGGAAGTTCGCCAAGTCCGACTTGACCAGAAGGTAAGTCACCACGTAAAGCGACAATACGGTTAATGCCTTGAGCTTTATATAAATCTAGTAACTCAGCAATACGCGCTTTATCATCACCAATGCACGAAAGGTGAGGTGCAACTGGTGTACCTTTACCATTGAAATCGTCAATAGCAGCAAGAGTACGTTCGCGAGTAGAGCCACCAGCACCATATGTAATCGAGAAAAAATCTGGATTTAATAGTTGTAATTCTTGATGAACAATACGAAGTTTTTCAGCACCGGCATCAGTTTTCGGTGGGAAAAATTCAAAAGAAATGGGTATACGTTTAGTCATGTCAAATCCTTGTAAACAGCGAAACAATATTTTTAGAAAAAAGGGCAGTCGGTTCACCGTCTGCCCTTAAGTTCTTAGTATTTGTAAGCGTCAGACTTGAATGGTCCCTCAACAGCAACACCTAAATAGCCAGCTTGCTCTTGAGTTAATTGAGTAAGTACACCACCAAAACCTGCAACCATTGCCGCAGCAACTTCTTCGTCAAGTTTCTTAGGAAGAACTTCTACGCGAATTTGTGCAGTTTTTTCGTTTGCAGGAAGGTCAGCAAATTTCTCTTGGAATAAGTGAATTTGACCTAACACTTGGTTAGCAAAAGAACCGTCCATCACGCGTGATGGGTGACCAGTTGCATTACCTAGGTTTACAAGGCGACCTTCAGAAAGAAGAATGAGGTAGTTATTTTCATCTTCTGAACGGTAAACTTGGTGAACTTGAGGTTTAACTTCAACCCACTTATAACCACGTAAATAAGCTGTGTCGATTTCTGTATCAAAGTGACCGATGTTACAAACAACTGCACCAGCTTTTAAGCTATCTAACATTGCAGCGTCACACACGTGGTAGTTACCAGTAGTGGTTACAACAAGATCAGTGTTGCCAAGTAAGTCTTGGTTAATATCTTCTTTTTTGCCTGTTTGTACGCCGTTTTTGTATGGAGATACAACTTCATAGCCGTCCATACATGCTTGCATTGCACAAATTGGGTCAACTTCAGTTACACGAACAATCATGCCTTCTTGACGTAAAGATTGAGCAGAACCTTTACCAACGTCACCATAACCGATCACAAGCGCACGACGGCCAGACAAAAGCATGTCAGTTGCGCGTTTGATTGCGTCATTTAGTGAGTGACGGCAACCATATTTGTTGTCGTTTTTAGATTTAGTAACTGAATCATTTACGTTGATTGCAGGTACTTTCAAAGAACCGTCTTTCCACATTTCGATAAGACGTTGAACACCTGTAGTCGTTTCTTCAGTAATACCGTGAATGCGTTCTAAAAGAGCTGGGTATTTGTCATGAACAAGAGCAGTTAAGTCACCGCCATCATCCAAGATCATGTTGGCATCCCAAGGTTGACCATTAACATTCACTTGTTGTTCAAGACACCATACATATTCTTCTTCAGTTTCGCCTTTCCAAGCAAAAACAGGAATGCCGCGAGCAGCAATTGCAGCAGCAGCATGGTCTTGAGTCGAGAAAATGTTACATGAAGTCCAACGAACTTCAGCACCTAATTCAACAAGCGTTTCAATAAGAACCGCTGTTTGAATGGTCATATGAATACAACCAAGGATTTTTGCACCAGCAAGTGGTTTAGACGCTGCATAACGTTTACGTAAACCAATTAAAGCTGGCATTTCTGCTTCAGCAAGTTTGATTTCTTTACGACCGTAGTCAGCAAGTGAGATGTCAGCAACTTTATAATCTGTAAATGAAGCATTAACCGCGTTCATCAGGATCTCCTAGGGAAAAAATAGTATGGATCGTTCTGTTCGCGGATGCCGTTGTTGGCTAAACCGAGTGTTTAACCGATTGTCGAGCCTGGCAAATTGATCTTTAGTGCCGATCATTTGTCGCAGCATCCCTCGACTAGCGCAACATTGTACTTCGAAAAGCTTTTAGTGCCAATCCAGTTTTGTTTATTATCTGCCTAATTATCTTTATAGATTCAAATTATGGCAATCAATATTCCCCAAGCTCTAGCAAATCTCGAAGCAAACTGTGGTGTTTTTGCGGTTTGGATGGTGCTTCAACATCATGGAGTACAAATTGATGTTGCTGAGTTGATTAAAGTTTGCCGACACGATGAAGGGGGTACCTATACTATTGCCTTAGCTGTTGCATTAAAGAAACTAGGATTTGAAGTGTCATTTCATTCAGATGAAGATCCTAATATTAGCCCAAGTGAACGAATGAGCTATAAAGAAGCAAAGGTATTAAAAATACCGACAGGGCCTGCGTTGAGCTATCAAGATATTCAAGCTGAAATTCAAAACGGAAAAATGGTCATCGTCTATTACGATACTTTAGCTGGAGTGGGGAACCAGTCACTGGTGTATTCAATAGATGAAAAAAATATCTGTTTCTTTGATAGCTTTGAACCGATGTCAGCAGCAGTTTTTGAAAAGCAACGTCAAGTAGAAGGGATTTGTCGTCAGGCTATCGTGATTGATGACCGTAATTTTCAGATGCATTCGACTAAATTGAATTAGATTAAAAAGAGCCAGTAGGCTGCTGGCTCATTTGCAGTTATTTTTGTTGATATTCTTGAATCACTTCTAAAGCAGCGCGAAAAGCTTCTTGAGTAGCAGGCGCGCCACAATATGGCAGACTGTGCAATAAAGTTTCTTGAATTTCTTCAACTGTACAGCCATTGTTGAGCGCACCACGAACATGGCCTTTGAGTTCGGTTGGTGACTTAAGTGCAGTTAACATTGCCAAAGTAATTAATGAACGATATTTACGTGGTAGCACGCCTTCACGTTGCCAAGTCGACCCCCATGCATGTTCATTAATCCAGTCTTGCACAGGCTGGGTAAAGGGTACGGTATTTTCTTGGGCACGTTTTACAAAAGCTTCTCCCATCACTTCTGTGCGAACTTTTAATCCATTTTCGTAATCTTGCTTAGACATTAATTTCTCCTAAAAATAAAAGCGTCGATTGACGCTTTTATGGCTGATTATTAATTAATCTGAATCAAGTATGATTGCAATAGTGAATTAGTGGAGGCATCAGTCACTAAATTTGATGAGGGTTCGATAAAGGCAGGTCCTTATTTAAATCTTCATCAAATACATCTGTAAGCATGCTGTCGAATCGAATTGCATTGTATTGCAATAATTGTTTAGCTTCACTTTCAGTAATAAAACCTTCTTTTATCGCTTGTTCAATATTCTCTTCGAAAGTAAGTCCTGTAAATTTGCCTTTAGATTCAGCTTTTTTAAACTTATCCCAAAGCGGTTCAAGGGTTCGTAGAATTTGGAATGCATGTTCTAAACGTCCAGTCACATCATCGGCTTTGGTAGAATAAAATACGTGATGTTTAAGCTGCTCTCTGAAAGGATGCTCTTGCATCATAAGTTCAGCGACTTGTTGTTTTAACTCATCGTCTGGTTTTGAAATGACACGACCAAGAGGGAAACAGATCCATTTTACAAATGCTGCTGGAAGTTTGGCTGGGAAGTTATCAAATAGACCCCAAAATGCTTCCTGAATATTTAAGAAAGCTTTTTGTAGAGCTAATTTAGCGTGAAGTTGTTCAGCTTCAGTTTTTTGGCCAGCTTCATAAAATTTTAAAATTGCAGTAGAAATAAAAAGGTTCGCGTGAATATCTGCCAAGCGGCCTGATAACATTTCTTTGCGTTTCAAGTCTCCTGCAAGTAAACCAAGTGACATATCCGAAACAAGTGCAAAGTTGGCACTAAAACGGTTAATCGTTTTATAGTAACTGGCAGTAAATTGATCTACTGATTGAGGAGCATCGCTTGAGCCACCTGTCCAACCATAAGCAAATGATTTTGCTCCGCGGTTAAAGGTATAGGCTAAATGTTTAAATAACAGATCATCGAATTTTTTGACTGAATTATTCTTATCTTCAGATTGAAGGAGTTGCAACTCTTCAAAAAGGTAAGGGTGACAACGCATTGAACCTTGACCAAAAATCATCAAAGAACGGGTTAAAATATTTGCGCCTTCCACTGTAATTGCAATTGGAATTGCTTGATAGGTAAGTGCAAGGAAGTTACGTGGTCCAAGTTGAATTGCACGTCCTCCGGCAATATCCATTCCGTGATTGACCACTTTACGCATCGTTTCAGTTGCATAATATTTTGCCATGGCAGTCATTACCGCAGGTGTTCCACCTTGATTTAGGCCACATGTCACTAAATAACGGAATGCTTCAAGCATGTAGGCATCGCTGGCAATTTCACTGGTCGCCTCTTGTACGCCTTCAAATTTACCTACTGAAATATTGAACTGTTGGCGAATTTTCGCAAAAGCACCAACGGTTAAATAGCTCATTTCACCTGCTGCTGTTGCTAAAGCTGGAAGGGAAATACCACGGCCAACGCCTAAGCACTCCATTAGCATTCGCCAGCCTTTACCAGCATTTTCTTGCCCACCAATAATCCAGTCAATAGGAATAAAAACATCTTCTCCTTCTACGGTTCCGTTCATAAATGGAGAACCTGGAAAATGACGCGCTCCTATTTTTACGCCTGCATGACTGGCAGGAATGAGGGCACAGGTAATACCGTACTCAGTTTTACTTTTATCACCGAGTAATCCTTCAGGATCATATAGTTTAAATGCAAGGCCTACGACTGTGGCAATTGGTGCAAGGGTAATCCAGCGTTTAGAGAAATTCATGCGGAGCCCAAGAACTTGAGCACCTTCATATTCGCCGTAGCAAACAACGCCCGAATCTGGAATGGCACCAGCATCTGAACCTGCTTCTGGGCTGGTTAAACCAAAGCATGGGATTTCTTCACCTTTAGCAAGGCCCGGTAAATATTGTTGCTTTTGAGCATCAGTACCGTAGTGCATGAGTAGCTCACCGGGTCCTAACGAGTTTGGAACCATACAACTCACCGCAGTGGTAAGTGAGCGTGAAGCAATTTTGCTCATAATTCGGCTTTGAGCAAATGAGCTAAATTCTTTGCCGCCAAAGGATTTTGGAATAATGAGTCCTAAAAAACCTTTATCTTTAATAAATTGCCAAACTTCAGGAGGAAGATCTTTTAAGTGATGATGAATTTCCCATTCATTGAGCATGCTACAAAGTAGTTCAACTTCATTGTCTATAAAGTTTTGTTCTTCTTCTGACAACTTTGGGTAGGGATACTTTTCAAATTGAGACCAATCAGGCGCTCCCATAAATAACTCTTTTTCCCACCAACTTGTACCTGCTTCTAAAGCCTCTTGTTCTGTGGTACTGATGCTCGGCATTGAGTTTGCTAAAGTCTTATAGGCTGGCTTAGTAATTAGGTTAAATCGTAATGGCTCAACTAAAATAATGATGCTGAGCGCAATAATTGGAATACCTAAAAGCAGTGACCATGGTGTTAGCAAGAATGCCGAAAGTAGGGCAACAATAATCGCCACACCGCTACCAAGAACTTTATTTAAGTTAAAATAGAAAATTGCCCATACTGCAATAAGCTGAATAATAATACTTAATATAAAGAGTAGGAAAATCATACTTGCTCCTTACTAGATAAGCCCTCAGGTGGATGACGTTACAAAAGAGAGGAGATATTTAAGGCTTAACTAGCTGTTTAGTTGCTGTTTAAATTTGAGTTTTTATGTCGCAAATATTGATGTATATGCTAGAGCAGGGATATATCGTACTTTTAGGTATAAGATATTTTTGAGTGAAAGTGTAATGGGTTGTTTTATCGATTTGTCAAGAAATGTTATTGATTTTCTTATACAAATAAAAAGCCCTCTGTGTTAGAGGGCTTTTTATAGATATTTAATTTATTAAGCTTCGACGGTTTGAACAGCGATTTTTTTTGCTGGATCTACTTTACGACGAACTTCTGGTACTGGTTCACCATGGTATTGACGATCAGCAAAGTAGCTTGAACGAACCATTGGTGCAGACCAAATATTTCTAAAGCCGAGTTTACGACCATGCTCTGCATAACGTTCAAACTCTTCTGGCGTTACAAAGCGGTCAATTGGTGCATGTTGTTTAGAAGGCTGTAAATATTGACCAATAGTTACATAGTCAACATCGTGAGCACGTAAGTCATCGAGTAATGCAATAACTTCTTCTTCAGTTTCACCAATACCCACCATCAAACCACATTTTGTTGGAATATCTGGGCAGTATTCTTTAAACATTTTTAATAAGGTTAAAGAATGTTGATAGTCTGAACCTGGACGCATTGCTTTATATAAGCGAGGCACAGTCTCAATGTTATGGTTAAATACGTCTGGCGGACATTCGGTCATAATGCGTAAAGCAATATCCATACGTCCACGGAAGTCAGGTACTAAAATCTCAAGCAATGTCGTTGGGCTAAGCGCGCGAGCTTCTTTAATACAGTCCACAAAGTGTTGTGCACCGCCGTCAAGCAAGTCGTCACGGTCAACAGAAGTAATTACTGCGTACTTGAGTTTCAGGTTAGAAATGGTTTCTGCCATGTGACGAGGTTCATCAGCATCGAGCGCATTTGGACGACCATGTGCTACATCACAAAAAGGACAACGGCGTGTACAAATATCGCCCATAATCATGAATGTTGCCGTACCACCACCAAAGCATTCTGGCAGGTTAGGACAAGCAGCTTCTTCACAAACGGTATGGAGTTTTTGAGCACGTAAAGTCGTTTTAATACGCTGAACTTCTTCTGGTGCCGTCATCTTGACACGAATCCAGTCAGGTTTACGCGGCACTTCAACCGTAGGTACAACTTTTACAGGAATTCTTGCGACTTTTTCTGCGCCACGAAGTTTTACACCCTGTTCAGGTTTACGGTGTTCTGACATATCTAACTTTTCCACTCGTTTATAGAGACATTGACATTGTATTATAGCGAAGTTCTTCAGTTAATAGCGGAAAATAACTATTCATATAATAAATGTGGCTATTCAGAAATATAGGGTTGAGAAATACATAAATTCACCGCATATTAGTCATAATCTATTATAAAATATGGTCATTCAAGAGAGGAAGGAGCTTTCAATGCCACGTAAAAAAGAGGTCGTTAGTGGGAATTTCGTTAAATACGATGCGGTAGTTCTCGGTTCTGGACCTGCGGGTGAAGGCGCGGCAATGAAGCTTTCAAAAGCTGGTAAGCGTGTTGCAATTGTAGATGTGCGTGATCAACTTGGCGGTAACTGTGCACACGTAGGAACGATTCCAAGTAAAGCATTACGTCAAACAGTTTCTAGTATTATTCGCTATCAGCGTGATCCAATGTTTCAAAAAGTAGGTGAATGGAAACAGTTCACCATGAAACAAGTTTTGCGTAATGCACACAAAGTGATTCAACAACAGGTTGATACACATACACGTTTTTATGACCGTAACAAGATTGGTGTCTTCCACGGTCGTGCATATATTCAAGATAAAAATACAGTCTTAGTTTTTAGCCATGAAGGTATTAAAGAAACAATTATCTGTAAGCAAATCGTGATTGCGACAGGTAGCCGTCCTTATCATCCGCAAGGTCTCGACTTTGACCATCCTCGCGTATTTGATTCGGACAAGATTCTTGATCTTGATTATTCAATTCAAAAAATCATTATTTACGGCGCAGGTGTTATTGGCTGTGAATATGCCTCAATCTTTATTGGTTTAGATCATAAAGTTGACTTGATCAATACTCAGCAAAAACTATTAAGTTATTTAGATGATGAAATTGCTGATGCTTTGTCTTATCACTTACGTGAACAAGGTGTATTGATTCGTCACAATGAACAAATGGATCATCTTGAAACGTTTGATGACCATGTTGTTTTACACTTACAAAGTGGTAAAAAGATTAAAGCTGATGCCATTCTTTGGTGTAACGGCCGTTCAGGTAACACAGAAGGCTTAGGTCTTGAGAACGTTGGATTAGTTCCAAACAACCGCGGCCAGCTTTCAGTAAATGATCAATATCAAACTGAAGTTGAAAACATCTATGCAGCTGGTGATGTAATTGGTTGGCCATCGCTTGCTTCTGCTGCTTATGACCAAGGGCGCTGTGCTGGCGCAAACATGAGTGGTGAAGATGCGAAGCCAGTACGTGATATTCCAACTGGTATTTATACCATTCCGGAAATCTCATCAATTGGTAAAAATGAACAGGAATTAACGGAAGAGAAAATTCCGTATGAAGTGGGTCAAGCTTCTTTCCGTCATTTAGCTCGTGCACAAATTACTGGTGATACAGTGGGTGAGTTAAAAATTCTTTTCCACCGTGACACTATGGAAATTTTAGGTATTCACTGTTTTGGTAATAATGCTGCCGAAATTATCCACATTGGGCAAGCAGTTATGCACAGCCCAAACAATACCTTGAAATATTTTGTTGAAACGACATTTAACTATCCAACCATGGCTGAAGCATATCGTGTAGCTGCACTTAATGGTATGAATCGTTTGTTTTGATTTTAAATAAGTTTTCAATAAAAAAGCCTGCAAATTTGCGGGCTTTTTTATTTTCATTAGACCATAGGTTTTTTATATTTTTATGACAATCCAAAGGATGATTTTAGCTTTTTATCATACTAGTGTGGACAAAATGCTTGGTTAAAATATTCAAATAAATCTGGTGTTTGTTTCCATAAAATTATAGAAAGCACCAAAAGCGTGACTATGATAAAAGTCATAATTGTTTTCAAAAGTAAGGCATTATGCGTCATGAATAACAGCCTCCTCATTCACAAAGAAGTGTACGATCACACCTAATATACTTAATGCTATAGAACATAGCCAAATTGCATTGTAATTACCTGTTAAGTCGTGATTAATACCACCAAGCCAACCGCCAAAGAAAGAACCGACTTGATGGGTGAAAAACACAATGCCGCTCAGCATTGAAAGGTATTTAACACCAAACATATTTGCCACAATACCGTTCGTGAGCGGAACAGTAGAGAGCCATAAAAGGCCCATAATGACACCAAAAGCATATACCGTATAAATGCTTAAAGGTAATAACAAAAAGGCAATGATCGTAATGCCACGGCTTCCGTAAAGCGCCATTAATAATTTAGGTTTTGAGAAGCGATCTCCTAACCAGCCAGCACCATAAGTCCCCACAATATTAAATAGTCCAACTAGTGCCAGAAACACAGTTCCTGTAGCTGCATCAAAGCCGTGATCGATTAAATAGCCCGGTAAATGTACACCTAAGAAAACAACTTGGAATCCACATACTAAGAAACCTAAAGCTAACCACCAAAAAGGTTTATGTTTTCTGGCAATATTCAGTACTTGTTTAAATGTGAGCTGAGGTTGTGCAATTGCTTTTGGAGTTTGATTGCTTGGTCCTTTTAACATCCATGCAAGGGGAATAATAAGAGCAATTAATAGCGCACTGACCATTAGGGCTGCTGACCATCCAACATTTTTGAGTAAGAGAAGGGTAGATGGCAACATAATAAACTGACCGAAAGAACCCGCTGCACTTGCAATCCCCATTGCCATACTTCTTTTTTCTGGCGGTGCTGCTCGACCTACTGCACTAAGTAAAACTGTAAAAGAGGTCGCTGACAAAGCTAAGCCGATAATCAATCCTAGGCTTAAATTTAAGATTAATACGCTTGAACTAAAGGCCATTAAGAGAAGGCCGAGGGCATAAAGTAGTCCGCCAACTGCAACCACAATTTTACTGCCATATTTGTCTGCAATTGCACCAGTAAATGGTTGAACGACTCCCCAGATCAGGTTTTGCATGGCGATTGCAAGACTAAAAACATGTTGGCCCCAACCAAACTCATGGCTCATTGGGACCAAATAAAGTCCAAAACCATGCCTAACACCTAAGGAAAGTGCCAAAATAAGAGCACTACCAATCAACATATAGATGAGGGGCTGGGAAAAGTGATTGCCAGTTTTAGTCATGATTAATGGAAAATTATAATAATGTGATCATTTATTGTAGAGGATATATCGGGTAATGACGATATACCTGCGGAGAATATTTAAGAAGAATTAAAAAGTTCGTATTTTATGATAAGAAAATTGAAGAAGCAGAAATCATTTTAATCTCTGCTTCTTATAAAAATTAAGCTGCGGAATTGCGTTCAAGCAATGCTTGTTCAAACAGAACTTGTTCTTTTTCTTTATGTTCAGTTGTGAAGCGAATCAAAATTACACTACAGCCTGCGACCATAACCAAACCCCCTAAAATAAACAGGCAAGTTTGAACATCAAGCAAACCTTTAAGTAAGAAACCTGCTGCAACAGCACCAACATTGCCACCTGCACCAATAATTCCAGCAACACCACCTAATGCATTACGATCAATAAATGGTACGAGTGCATAAGTTGCTCCACATGCCATATGTGTAAATAGTGCAAAAATAGTCATCGAAATAACTGCGAGCGCAACAGCATTCATTTGTGAGAAGACTATTAAGAATAGCCCTTCACCTAAAATCATCAGCACAAGTACTTTTGTACGACCATCTAAACCTTTCTTGAGTGCAACTTTATCGGAAATGATACCGCCCAGCGCACGAGCGAATAATGCTAAAAGACCAAAGATTCCGGCAGTTAAACCAGCGGTTTTTATATCCATTTTGAATTGATCAACATAATACATTGCTGCAACGTTATGGATAAAAATCTCAATACCAAAACTTGCACCATATGCTAAAAATAAAATCCAGACACGGTAGTTGCGAGCAGCTTGCATTAAAATTGCCGTACCACCTTTTTTGCCACTACCGATCTCAATACCTTGCGCGCGAACTTCTTTAAAGTTTCCTTGAGGGCAATCTTGAGTTAATTTCCAATAAAGAATACCTACAATAACCATCATTATGCCAGGTACGATTAATGCGACGCGCCATCCCATGGTTTGTTCAACACCAAACATCACAATTGCACCTAGCAATAAAGGCATTAAAGCTTGTGTTGCACCACCGCCAGCATTTCCCCAGCCAGCCGTTGCCGCATTTGCTGTTCCTACAACGTTAGGTGCAAACATCACACTTGTATGGTATTGAGTAATGACGAAGCTTGCACCAATCGCACCAATAAGTAAGCGAAAGAATAGAAAAGATTCATAACTATTGGCAGCAGCTACACCAAATACTGGAATACTGCCAACTAATAGGAGAGTGGTGTACGTAATACGGGGGCCATATTTGTCGCAGAGTGGTCCGACAATAAGCCGTACTAAAATCGTAATCGCAACGGCAGCAATATTAATATTGGCAATTTGATCTTTTGTTAAGCCAAACTCACCTTTAATCACGGGCATTAATGGTGCACATGCAAACCATGCAAAGAAGCAAACAAAGAAAGCGAGCCATGTCATGTGGAAGGCACGCATTGCTGGAGTTGAAAAGCTGAATAATTTAATTTCAGTTGCTTTTTTTGCATCTAACTGGATATTTGAAGACATACGCCGTCCCCCTGAACTGAACGAAATTTAATTTGCATGGCAATTTATTGCTTATATGCAGACCGATCAGAGCGGACATCGTTGGCCGTCTTTGTTTATTCATTGAATCATCATTGATTCATCATGCAATGAATAAAGCAAAGGGCGTGCCAAAAAAAGAATTTTACTAAGAAGGAAAAATTACTTTTTAATTTTATTGAGTTAGTTTGTGAATATAAAAATAATAAAAAAGGTCAGGAGGGAGGGCGAGCAGTAATAAGAATATGAGAAGGTCTTTATATTTGTAGTTTTTATTAAAAATGCTCATTTTCTTAGCATATTGATTTAAAAAGAAGCAATTTCTAGGCGAGATAAGTGAAAAAAAGCTATAAAAACCTATATCAGTTTTTATAGCTTTATATAAGGCAAAAGTTAGAAGCGGTAACCTACACCCACATAAGTAATGAGGGGATCAATATCAATTTTGGTATTTGCTTTAATGAGCTCTTTACCTGTATTTTGGTCGGTCACATAGATTTTTGCTTCACTATTCATTTTTGAATATGAAACTGAACCGACAGCAAACCAGTTCGGGTTGAAGTCATAAGTTGCCCCTAAAGTCACAATAGGTGCAAAAGTATCGGTCGCTTCAAGTTTCACGATAGGATTTGCGGATGATGTCTTACCATCTAATGCCGCTCCAGCTTTGCCATCATGGATATTCTGAATCATATGGCCGGCTTTAATTAAATCTGACTCAATCCCTGAATTCATTTTTAAGTCGTTGAAATAGGCATACATGACACCTGCACCCACATATGGGCGGAATTTATTCACTCCGGATTTACCAAACTGATAGTGTAATTCTACAGCAGGCAACCAAGCACGTGCTGTAGCTGCTTTATCACCTTGCGTGAGATCAGTGATAAAAATATCTTGTTTTAAAGGGATATCACCAAGAATAGTACCAATACCACCTGGTTTATCTATTCCAGATAATGGAGCATAAATATTTCCTTTACCTTTGATATCAACTTTGGGTGGAATACCTGCTTTAATTTCTAAAGACAAGTTATCGCTGAAATGATAGTTAGCCATGATGCCAACTGTATCAACACTCTGAGCTTCTAAACCAGTTCCTTGAGCTTGCCAGTTAGATAATCCATTAATTGTGGCATTACCTGCAATATTTGAATTTAAGTACGTTTTTCCATCATCACCTTTATGGGTGATAAGGATGCTTGTAAGTGGATTGCCTGTTAGGCTTTGTAAGGTATCATGTTTTCTTTTACCCTCAGCTGTAGATTGATCTATTGCCTTCAGAACAGAATCAACAGTTACATCACCTACTTTAGAGGTTGTTCCTTCTGCAACACTAGTATTGATATTGAATGGATTTGCGCTTCCTTGTGGCATGGCATGTAACCAGCCCGCAGAGACAGAAAAACGTTTGAAACCATCACCATCCTTTAAACTAAAATATGGCGAAGCGGCGTAGGTGGCTGTTGGCAGAGCAAAAAAGGCAGCTGTCATACAAAATAATGACTTTTTCATCATAAAAGGACTCCATGTCCGACATTTGTTTACTGATTTTTATTGAGCCAACCATACCGTGTTTTATTAAAATGATTGTTTATTAAAAATTAATAATTGTAATTTTTTTGAAATAATTGTTTATATTTGGCAATATTTGTTAATTTTAAGTACACAATAAATAATAAAAGGCTACATAAAGTAGCCTTTTATTAAATCTAATTAAATTATTAGTTGAAGCGAGATAAGTCTTCTTCTGGGCGTGCAGTTAAAATTTCAATGCCCGTTTGAGTCACTAAAATAGTATGTTCATATTGAGCTGAAAGTTTATGGTCTTTCGTTACAACAGTCCATTTGTCGCCTAGTAGTTTCGTTTGCCATACGCCCGCATTTACCATAGGTTCAATGGTAAAAGTCATACCTGCTTCTAGACGCATACCTGTTCCAGCTTGACCATAATGTAATACTTGAGGTTCATCATGGAAAACAGTTCCAATACCGTGGCCACAATATTCACGCACTACACTAAAACGCTCTGATTCAACATATTTTTGGATTGCATGGCCGATATCACCTAAATATGAGCCATCTTTAACAGTTGCCATTCCTCGATACATCGCTTCTTGGGCAACCTTACATAGACGATTAGCCAAAATAGAAGTCTCTCCGCCAACGACATACATCATATTGGTATCGCCGTGATAACCATCTTTAATCACAGTCACATCAATATTTAAAATATCGCCGTTTTTTAAAGTTTTATTCTCAGAAGGAATGCCATGGCAAACAACATGGTTAACCGAAGTACAAATAGAGTGCTGAAAAGCAGGGCGTCCAGGAGCGCCACCATAGCCGACACAGGCAGGAATAGCATGCTGTACATTTTCAATGTGGTTACGGCAAATGGTATCAAGTTCAAGTGTACTTACACCTGCCTTAATATAGGGCTTGATCATCTCTAGAACTTCAGCCGCCAGTCGTCCTGCAATACGCATTTTTTCAATTTCATCTGGAGTTTTGATTAATCGACGTGGAGCTGTATAAGTACTGTTCATGATCTCTAAAAACTTTTGGTAATTTACAAGTGTCTATGGTATAAATAGCCGCCCATTTTATCAAATGCTTTTCGTGAATATATTTTACGAACAATTTTGATAAATGGAGTAAAAAATCCGCACATATATCGTCACATTACTCTGGGTGCCTGTAAAAGGGTGGAGAATGCGGATATATGGAGGCCTAACCCAAACTTTAAGGTAAAGAAAATGGCAGATTACAACGTAAGCATGCGTGACCTTCTTCAAGCAGGCGCGCACTTTGGTCACCAAACTCGTTTCTGGAACCCAAAAATGCGTCAATACATTTTTGGCGCGCGCAACAAAATTCACATCATCAATCTTGAGCACACTGTTCCTGCGTTAAATGATGCTTTGAACTTCGCTAACCAATTAGCAAGCAAAAAGAACAAAGTTTTGTTCGTTGGTACAAAACGTGCTGCTTCTAACATCATCCGTGAACAAGCACAACGTGCGGGTCAACCATATGTTGATCACCGTTGGTTAGGTGGTATGTTGACGAACTGGAAAACTCTTCGCCAATCTATCAACCGTTTAAAAGACCTTCAAACTCAATCTCAAGATGGTACTTTTGCTAAGCTTACTAAACGTGAAGCTTTAGAGCGTACTCGTGAGATGGAAAAACTTGAACGTGCTTTAGGCGGCGTTAAAAACATGGGTGGTTTACCTGACGCATTATTCGTAATTGACGTGGATCACGAATCAATTGCGATTAAAGAAGCTAAAAACCTTGGTATTCCAGTAATCGGTATCGTTGATACAAACTCTAACCCAGACAACGTAGACTACGTTATTCCTGGTAATGACGATGCAATCCGTGCGGTTACACTTTATGCTTCTGCTATGGCTGATGCGATTCTTGCTGGTAAAGAATACGCTCAATCTCAAGCAAATGCACAAGCTAAAGGCGAAGAAGCTGCTAAAGAAGCTCCAGAGGCTTAATGCGTTTTGACGCAAGCTTGTCATTTTTGCGACATGTAATGGTGGCAAATTAAGCGTCGAGAGTGCAAACGGCCCAGAGTTTCTTTGGGCCGTTTTTGTTGAAAAGATTCATTTTTCTACCGTATTTAGGAGAACAACATGACTGCAGTTACTGCGAGCATGGTAAAAGAATTACGTGACCGTACTGGTCTTGCAATGATGGAATGCAAAAAAGCATTAACAGAATCTAATGGTGATGTTGAATTAGCGATTGATAACCTTCGTAAATCAGGTCAAGCAAAAGCTGCTAAAAAAGCGGGCAACATTGCTGCTGATGGTGCGATCACTATCGTTCAAGAAGGCAACAAAGCGATTCTTTTAGAAGTAAACTGTCAAACTGACTTCGTTGCTAAAGACGAAAACTTTGCTGGTTTCTCTGCTAAAGTTGCTGCTGCTGCACTTGCTGCAAATGAAACTGATGCGACTAAAATTGCTGAATTGAAACTTGAAGATGGCACTACTGTTGAAGAAGCACGTATTGCTCTTGTTCAAAAAATCGGTGAAAACATCCAAGTTCGTCGCGCGAAAATCGTTGAAGGCGAAAGCTTGGCTATCTACAAACACGGTTTAAAAATCGGTGTTGTAGTTTCTTATACTGGTGATGCTGATACTGGTAAAGGTATTGCAATGCACGTTGCTGCGTTCAACCCAGTAGCTGTAAATGCTGAAGCTGTTCCTGCTGACCTTATCGCTAAAGAAAAAGAAATTGCTGAAGCGAAAGCGTTAGAATCTGGCAAACCAGCTAATATCGTTGAAAAAATGGTAACTGGTTCTGTTGATAAATATTTGAACGAAGTTGCTCTTGATCGTCAAATGTACGTAATCGACAACGACAAAAAAGTTGCTGATGTATTAAAAGCAACTGGTACTACTGTTGTTAACTTCGTACGTTTCGAAGTTGGTGAAGGTATTGAGAAGAAAGCAGAACTTAGCTTCGCTGAAGAAGTTGCTGCTGCTCAAGCTGCTGCGAAGTAATTCGTATCACGATAAAAAAAGCCCCTTTGGGGCTTTTTTTATCTCAACTAAAATGAGTGTATAAAATGATAAATAAAAAAAATCTTAGTATTGGCGGTGTCATTATTTTATTGATCGCTGCATATTTTGGTCTGGATTTATCTGGACATAAACAGAATCAATCGCCATCATCAATCATACCCGAAGCTCAGCATACTGAAACTACACTTTCAAATAATGGGGTGGACACAATAAAAGCTGCTTATGAGCAGAGAAAAAGTAATGTTCAAGTGCTGGGAAGTGGTCGAGTAAAGGCAATTTTAAGAGACGATAATGATGGGTCAAGACATCAGAAATTTATACTTGTATTAAAGAATGGCCTTTCAATTTTAGTTGCGCATAATATTGATTTAGCACCTAAAATTTCTAATTTGAAAAAAGGTGACATGGTAGAGTTTTATGGCGAATATGAATATAACCCCAAAGGTGGTGTATTACACTGGACGCATCGTGATCCACAAAGTCGTCATGAAAGCGGTTGGCTTAAACATGATGGACAAATCTATCAGTAAAGCCAAATAGACAATTAAAGAGATTGTTTTTATAGAGCAATTTTATTCTATTCAGTTTCTTAAAACATGCTATGGTTTTTTTATTAAATAGATGAGACGTATTTATGCAGCGGGAGCAAGCCGATTATCTGCATGTGCGAGAGCTGGGCGGTCTAGAGTTACTAAAAGCACATTACCACCAAACACAATTCTCGAAGCATACTCATGAAGGTTATTGTATCGGTGTGATTGAAGAGGGAGCACAGTCTTTTTTTAGGACGGGCCAGCTACATGTAGCTCCCAAAGGCGATATTATTTTAGTAAACGCTGACGAGATTCATACAGGTTCATCTGCTGTTGAGTCGGGGTGGCGATATCGAGCGATTTACCCCACACCTGAAATGTTGGCAGAAGTTAGTCAAGATTTTTTTGAAAATTCACGTGGGGCACCGTGGTTTCCTCAGGCTGTCATTAGTGACTTGGGTTTGGCTCAACAACTTTGTTTACTTTTTGATTTATTAGAACAAAAAGATAATTTTTTACTTAAAGAAACAATGTATTTATCGACTTTAGCCTGTTTAATGAAACGACATAGTAAATCAAATCATACTTTTTGTGAGTTGCCAGAAGCATATTCAAAAATATTAAGAGTTAAAGAATTATTAATAGAAATGCCTGAAACGAATTTTTCTTTGCAAGATTTGGCTGATATGGTGGGTCTAAGCGCATGGCATTTCTTAAGACAATTTAAAAAATATGTGGGTTTGCCACCACATGCTTGGCTTGTTCAAGCACGCCTACAAAAAGCAAGGCAATTATTAAAACAGGGTGACCAAATTGCGATGGTGGCACAGCAATGTGGCTTTTCTGATCAAAGCCATTTTAATCGTCACTTTAAAAAAGCCATGGGAGTGACGCCCACTCAATATGTGGCTAGTCTAAATAACTAAATTATTAAAAATTTATTTACAGCAATTTTATTCAATATGAATCATTTCTCATTGGGCATTTTAAAGAGAGTTTTCTTATATTGGGTTTGTATATATGAATATTCAGCTTCATCAGTTGGTGGGGTTTTCAAAAAATAAGCCATCCTATCTGTTTTTACGCGGTGCAATGGATATTTTACCATTGTCAATTTCTGTGATTCCATGGGCAATTTTAGCAGGCTCAATGGCAATTCATGCAGGTTTATCTTTTTATAAAGCGCTTGCAATGTCAGGAATTGTTTTTGCTGGAGCAGCTCAATTGGTTAGCTTAAGCATGGTAATGGAAGGTGCATCCGCTTTTACAGTTTATGTGACTATTTTCTTTTTAACAGCCCAGCATTTCATTTATGCATTAACTTTAAGAAATGATATTTCTATTTTGCCTCTTTCGAAAAGGTTAAGTTTGGGCTTTTTATTAACAGATGAATTATTTGCGGTGTGTGCATCTGGTGAAAAAAGGCAGCTAGAATATTTGTTGGGTGCAGGCCTATCTTTTTATTTATTCTGGGTGGTTTTTAGCTTGGTCGGAATACTTTTGGCAACAGTGATTCCCGATTTACTAAATTATCATTTGGATTTTTCAATTGTGGCTATTTTTATTGCCATGATAGTGCCGCTATGTAAGGGGTTGCCCGTAGTCGCGGGTGTGCTAATGACTTGTTTCAGCGGGTTTTTATTTAAATTCTATCAAGTTGAAGGAGCGATTTTACTTTCAGGATTAATAGGGATGTTGGTTGCTGTGTTAACTGAAAAAATAGGTAAGGAGCAATAAAATGTCTTGGTTCATGATTTTAGGTTTGGCAACAATCGTCTTTTTTAATCGTTATTATTTTTTAGAACCCAATGTTAAAATTAAACTACCTCTTATTATGAATAAGATGCTTAATTACTCTGCGCCTTGTTTATTAACGGCAATTTGTATTCCAATAGTTTTTTTTGATGGCGATAATTTAAAGGGAATTTTAAATAATCCTTATATTTATGCAGCAATCTTTTGTATTGTGATTGCTATTTATCTTAAAAGAGTACTTTTAAGTGTGATTGCCAGTTTGGCTTTTTTCTATTTTATAAATTTTCTAATAAATCGCTAAAATGTAAAAAGCTGAATCGAGATGATCCAGCTTCAATTTAACAATTAGGAAATAGCATGTTTTTGTCTGCTTTTCCATTTAGGTAAGATTTTTCCTAGATAGGCATCCATGCACCAGACTGGGCCAATCAGTAGAAATTGTAAATCTTTAAAGAAAGATGGTTTTTTGCCCTCAATTTTATGGCCATAAAATTGTCCGACCCAAGCAATCACAAAAATAGCGATATAAAATCCGACTCCTACAGGTAGGGTGTAAATGAGCCATGCCATAACAACAAGTAAAGCCGCCATTGCAACAGCAAGTACAAGATCTAAACGCGCATAAAATACTAAAGTGAGTACAAGTAATAGAGCAGTGAGCAAAGTGCTGAAATGAGCAATGATTCCAATTATGGAAAATAAAATGGCAGGAACGCATAGCCAGTGAATTTGTTTATTGGTTGGGTTCTGATGGCTTTCGCTATATTCATCAAACCATTCTGTAATGGATTTCATTAATGGCACGCTCCTTGTTTTAACTTTGATTTATTTTTTCTGAGTATATTTTATCCTGTTCTTTGGGCGGGCGACAAGAAACCGATAATATTCAACTATAGAAACCTCGCAATAGGTGTTTAAAAAAAGTATGAGAAAAACCTAATGTTTTGGTTATTGAAAAAGTACTCAATGTAGACTTGAGAATGATGCAATTTTTCAGAATATTTTTTATAGGTTACTGGATGATGAAATCATCAAAAAAAGTGTAATTTTGAGATGGGTGGGAAAATTGTATGAAAAAGCTCTACTCATCTACTCTAAAAACGCCATAAATAGCCCTGATTTTATAAAAATGGTACTAGGGTAGCGCAAATTTATTAAAGTCGCTCTAAGCGCAATTTAGGAGAGAAATAAGCTTTGAGAAAATAAATACATTTTTTTGTTTAAAAAATATTCAAATATGGGGTTGAAGAAGGGCTAAAAAAGATGATTTTTTTGTATTAAACTAGGGATTATTTTTTATAGTTTAAAACATAAAAAAAGCCGCAGAAAAAATTGCGGCTTTTTTACATGAACTCTAGAGTCTATAACTTATGAAGTTGGACCATCAACACGTTCAATATTTACTTTTGCAGTTCCAGCATTGGTAATGCCAAGACGTTTAGCTGCACCGTATGATAGGTCAAGTACACGATTGCCATGGAAAGGACCACGGTCATTTACTTTTACAACCACACTTTTACCATTGTCTTTATTCGTTACTCGGATGTAACAGTTCAATGGTAGGCTGCGGTGAGCAGCAGTTAAAGCATTCATATCGAATGTTTCACCATTTGCTGTTTTGCGCCCATGGAATTGACGACCATACCATGAAGCCATGCCAGTTTGGCTAAACTTACGAACAGTGTTTGAAGCTACTGTGTTAAGTTTTTCAATCACTGAAGGCTCATCTTCAGGGATTTCAATTTTTGCTGCGATAGCTTGACGACGGATTTGGTCGCCAGAACGTTCAGTGATTGAAAGACTGTTAATGTTAGAAAAACGAGAATTAAAATTTTGAGTATCTTTACTCAATACACGAGCTGCTAAATTAGAACCATCTACATCACTATTTAATGAGGTAGATTGCACCATTTCAGCGTGCAATGGGGCTATGCTTAAACTAGCCGTCAGTGCAAGAACGTATTTCAGCGATAACTGCATTTGTATAAACTCCTGAGAACATGTACTTTTTTCTTTCAGCCATTGACTGAAATTTAAAGTGAACATGTCTTATTATTCACTTTTGCAATTGCTACATTGGGGTGGATAATATTCATCGCTTACGGAGAGTGTCTAGTCTTTAACGAGAAATAGTTACAAAAAGGGCAAAAACTTACAGTTTCTGGTTAAAAAATAATCAAAGTTGTAACAGGATGTTGAATTTGTGTGTATTGTGACCTATTTAACAAAAATATTTATTGACTTTTACATAACTTATAAAAAAGCTAGCCTATCGGCTAGCCACTTCAGTACCTAATAACCATACAGCAGTAGCATACATACGGCTCTTATTATAGGTCGTAATTACTTGAAAATTCGGGTAAGTCAAATAGTAAATTGGACCATTATAGTCTTGTAATTGAATAACATTCACCATATCCAGATCATCAATTTTAACTAAAGGATTTAAAGGTGAAACCCCGAGTGTCTTTAATGCGCCATATGGAAAAGGTTGAGTTAAATCTTTAGCAATAACACTGTCCGGATTTGATCCTGTATAACGCGCCATAAACCCGATAGGTTGATCGCGTTGCCATCCTTGTTTTGCTAAATAGTTTGCGATTGACCCAATTGCATCTTCTGCAGAGTTTCTTAAATCGATGTGTCCATTACCGTCATAATCGACCCCATATTTACTAATATTACTCGGCATAAACTGTGGATAGCCAATTGCACCTGCGTAGGAACCTAGAATACTATTTGTTGGATAACCTTCTTTATACGTCCATGCAATAAGAGCAGCGAGCTCATCACCAAAGTATTCAGCACGGCGAGGGTAGCCAAAAGCAAGTGTGGCTAAGGCATCACGTGTAATAAAAGAACCTTTATTCGCACCATAACCTGTTTCAACACCCAAAATACCCAAAATGACGGCTTGGGATACACCATATTGTTGTTCAGCGCGATTTAAGGCATCTGCATATTGGTTTTTAAAACGGACACCACGTTGAATTGTCCCTTCAACCAAGAACATAGAGCGATAGTCATACCAAGGTTTGCTTTCACCTGGACGAGTCATAATATTTAGAATGTTTGGTAAATTTTTTGCACCACTCATAGCTGCATCAACTTGATCGCCACTTAAGCCATAAGTGCTCATCGTTTTTTGTTTAAAATTTACATAATCAGGATGTGTTGCAAAATCGTTAGCCTGAGCGAAGTGACTTGTACTGATTAAACCAGTACACAAAGCGAGCATTTTTAAAGTTTTATTTAAGTATTGAGACAACATATCGTTTTAAAATTCCAGATTATCGATGTGTATGAATGGACATGACTAAGCCAAAGGTGGCCATTAAAGTAATAATAGCTGTTCCGCCATAACTCATGAAAGGTAAAGGAACACCTACCACTGGTAAAATACCACTGACCATTCCCGCATTTACAAATACATACACAAAAAAAGACAAACCCAAGGCGCCAGCTACTAAACGTCCATAGTTATGGAAGCTTTGTAAACCGATTTGGAATGTTCTAAAAATAATAGCAAAATAAAGAATAACTAAAATAAGTACACCGATAAGCCCAAATTCTTCGGAATAGGCTGCAATAATAAAGTCGGTATGACCTTCGGGTAAAAAGTGCAAATGTGATTGAGTTCCTTCAAGAAATCCTTTACCTGAAAAACCACCAGAACCAATCGCAGTTTTAGATTGAATAATGTTCCAACCTGTGCCGAGCGCATCTGCCTCAGGATCAAGCAATGTTAAAACCCTTTGACGTTGATAGTCATGTAATAGGAATTCCCAAGCAATCGGAATGACGATCGCAGCGCAGGCTCCTGCTGCACCGATCATACGCCATGATAGTCCACTTAAAAATAAAACAAATATGCCACTTGCTAGTACTAAAAGTGATGTTCCTAAATCTGGCTGTTCCGCAATCAGTAAAAAGGGAATACCAATTAACATTAATGATAAAACAACTTGTGAAAAGCTCGGAGGGAGGGGTTTTCGCGCTAAAAACCATGCAACCATCATGGGCATGCCAATTTTCATGAACTCACTGGGTTGAACGCTGCCGAAACCAGGAATATCAATCCAGCGCTGAGCACCCATTCGGACTTCACCGAACACTTTGACTGCAACGAGCGCAAATAAGCCAAACAAATAAAAATATGGGGAAAAAGCTTGGTAGACCTTGGGTGGAATTTGAGCTAGACCACACATCACTAAAAAGCCAATACCAAAACTCATGGCTTGTTTACTCACCAAGCCCACATCTTGTGCGGAAGCACTATATAGTACGGTTAAACCTAATAGCGCATTTAAGAGCAAAAATAGGCATAACCAAGGGTCAATATGGAGTTGTTGCCACTTTGATGGTTGCATAGCGGTGCTAAGACCATCTCGGGGAGCTTGGCGTAAAAATTTATATTGTGGGCTAGGAGACATGCGGCGTTAACTAAGGTCAATCAGTGCTTGGCGCATGCTAACATAAACTTGGTTAATGGCAATGTATATCAATATTTTGCAATAAAAAAACCTAGCTTTCGCTAGGTTTCCGATAGTCTATTTTTTATTAGTTAAAGAATAAACCATCATGATATTCAGCCATTGCTTTCAGTTCAGTGCGATTCAAGCTTGGAATCAATTTGTCGATTGCGATGTGAACAGCTTTTGTTACTGCTGCTGCACCAATATCGGCTGCTTTACGCTTAATCATGCCAAGGTCTAATGTTTTATTAAAATCAGACATGAAGTGCTTGATCATGGCATCGCCGAATTGTTTATATAATTCAGCCAAAGCAGCTTTATTAATGTCATTGCCTGCTTCAAGCTCAGTAAAGTTATGCTTAAGGTTAGTCACTAAACCTGCATCTAAATTTACGCCTACTTTATATTGGCCTTGTGGATCTTTAAATAAGCTTTTTTCAGAAAACTCTACTGACTGTTTAACCACATCATTTGGTGCTTTGCTTAACAATTGCTTTAAAAGAACAGCAACAGTTGATTTGACATAACCTGCTAGTTTTTCGGCAGTATCGCGTTTTTCACTTGCAGGAAAATGCTGAACTAACTGAATTAAGACATTATTAATAATTTCTTCATTAAGTTGTAAAGCAATCTTATCGCGAAGTGGATATAAAGGTTCACTAGAATTTTTATTCGCAATTCCAGTCTGCATATCGTTCAATAAGCCTTCAGAAGGGGTAAAACCAAAAAACGGCATGGTGTATCCTCAAATTATTCGTTTTATTGTCGTGCCAATCGAATCGGTTTTGGCATCCATGATAGATCCGATACTCGGCAAGGGTTAATATCAAGTCCGCCGCGACGAGTATAAGTTGCATAAACCATCAGCTTCTCAGGCTCTAGATTTTGCCAAATATCGGCAAAGATCTGCTCAACACACTGTTCGTGAAAGCCATTATGCTGACGGTACGAGATAATATAAGCTAAAACACTACGATAACAAGGTTTTTTGCCTTTAAAACGGATAAAAACTGTACCCCAATCTGGTTGTCCCGTGACTGGGCAGTTACTTCTCAAAAGATGAGAATACAGTTCAATTTCAACTTCTTCACCAGACTCATCTCGTTTTAAAAGAGTTGCATCTGGATGCTGTTCTAAACGTTCTGGCGCAAGGTCATCAATACAAATGCCTTGGGGTTTAGAAATATCTAAATCATCAACCTGAAATAAGGTT
The DNA here is from genome assembly GCF_037027805.1 of Acinetobacter sp. 161(2023). Lineage (NCBI taxonomy): Bacteria > Pseudomonadati > Pseudomonadota > Gammaproteobacteria > Moraxellales > Moraxellaceae > Acinetobacter > Acinetobacter sp. 161(2023). The sequence continues at coordinate 74,152 of NZ_JAZEYD010000014.1, forward strand.
AATTCAACTTTTGCGCCTGCAGCAGCAGATAGATCCTTTTTAACCGTTTCTATGAATGACTCTTTCGAATCAAATTGAGTGAAATTAAGACTATTAAAGTAAAGTTTTAATGACTTTGATTCAATTAAATTCGGTGAAGAAGCGGGTAGTGTAATTCTGCCAATCGCAACTTGTGGAATACCATGAGCGTTTAACCATGAGATTTCAAAAACATGCCACCAATCTTTACCTTGAGTAATGCCTTCAATATGTGAATAGCTTTCACGAGACTGAGCACGGGCAATTGGAAATAAAACATCAGGTTGATAATTAGTTGGATATTGGGTTTCTTTACCCAATAAAGACTGTTCGACACTCATTCACGCATTCCTGAACCACGAGCAAGTAAATAGTAAGCAATTCCGTAAAGTACAACACAACATAATGTCACAATGGTTAAAGAGAACGTAACATTCACATCACTATGACCTAAAATGCCGAAACGGAAAGCATTAACCATATAAACAATAGGGTTAATTAAAGAAAGTTTTTGCCAAAAAGGACCAAGTGCACTAATGGCATAAAACACACCACCTAAATAAGTTAAGGGTGTAAGAACAAAGGTGGGAATAATAGAAATATCATCAAATGATTTTGCATAGACTGCATTAATAAAACCACCTAATGAGAAAAGAACCGATGTAATTAAGACTGTATATATAGTTACGAACCAATTGTGTATGAAAAGGTCAGTAAAGAACATGCTCATTGCAGTCACAATAGCGCCCACTAATACACCACGGCATATACCACCAATTACATAGCCCCACAAAATAATATGGAGTGGCACAGGACTCATGATGAGTTCTTCAATACTTTTTTGGAATTTTACACTAAAGAAACTTGAAGACACGTTGGCATAACTATTGGTAATGACCGCCATCATAATTAAACCGGGCACAATAAATTGCATATAGCTCACGCCACCCATTTGTCCAATGCGTGAACCTACCAAATTACCGAAAATGACAAAGTACAAACTCATCGTAATTGCAGGTGGTAATAAGGTTTGTGGCCAAATGCGTAGAAAACGGCGTACTTCTTTACGAACTATGGTCCAGAGAGCAATTTGCAGTTGGCTAAAATTCATTTTGCCTCTCCTTCAAGATTTTTCTCGACCATTTTGACAAACAGCTCTTCTAAGCGGTTCGATTTATTACGCATACTACGAACACGAATACCTTGAGATTCTAATAGCTGGAATAAGTCATTTAATGTATGCGCTCTATCCATCGTTACTTCTAATGTATTGCTATCGATTAAGTTAAACTTTACACCAATAATATTTAACTGAAGCGGCCCAATCGGTTCGGCTAAATCGAAGATAAATGATTCTTCATTGAGCTGATTAAGGAAGCTCTTCATGCTGGTATCTTCTTTAATTACACCGCGATCAATAATCGCAATTTGACGACACAACATTTCTGCTTCTTCTAAATAGTGGGTCGTTAAAATAATAGAAGTACCGTTTTCGTTCATTTCAGTCAGAAAATCCCACATAGAGCGGCGTAATTCGATATCTACACCAGCAGTGGGTTCATCTAGAATAAGAAGCTTAGGCTCATGCATCATGGCACGGGCAATCATCAGACGACGCTTCATACCACCAGACAGCATACGTGCTTGTATATTACGTTTTTCCCACAGACCGAGTTTTTCTAAATAATGTTCGGCACGTTTTTCTGCAATCTTTTGATGGATGCCGTAATAGCCAGCTTGAGTGACTAAAATATCGAATGTTTTTTCAAACTGTCCAAAGTTAAATTCTTGAGGAACGACGCCAAGCTGCTGTTTTGCCAGAGACGGATGGGTATCAAGATTGTGCCCAAAAATCTCAACTGTTCCTGAGGTTTTTTTCGTGAGGGAGCTGATAATACCAATGGTTGTTGATTTGCCGGCACCATTTGGGCCTAACAACGCATAAAATTCACCTTCAGGCACAGTGAGGTTAATACCTTTTAACGCCTGAAAACCATTACGATATGTTTTGGACAAATCTCTTAAAACCAAAGCATCAGTCATGAAATTCTCACATTATGAAAGAGGGGTATATTTTGAGCGATAATGATTAATAAACCAAGTAAAATAGTCGGAATTTTATAAAATTGAGATAAATTTATGAAGTTATTATATAAAAGCTGGTGCGCCCGGCGGGGATCGAACCCACGACCCCAGGTTTCGGAAACCTGTACTCTATCCAACTGAGCTACGAGCGCATGTGTGGGGCACATCATAGGAAAAAAACACTTGCAGGTAAAGCACGAAATACGTGCCAAGTGAATTTAATGCTTAATTAAACAGCAAGTTGTTCAATATTTTATATACTTTATTAAAGAAGCTGAATTGAATGGTTAATTGTACGTAAAGCTCTTGCAAGTTCCTGAGGGGGAATGCGTGATTCTTGTAAACTGGTAATCCATTGCACCTGACATAATTTAAGCTCTTGTATTGTTTTAGTTTCCTCTATTTTTTGAACAAGTGGTTTAGTCATTAGTCCGCAATAGCTGCTAAGTGTTTTCATCATTAAATGTTTTATTTCTTCCAAAGAAAGAGTCTGTAACGGCGTTACTGGTTGAAAATATGTAGTACTGGACTGATCTAAAGTTTTTTGCTCGGAAAGCTGGATTTCTCCAACAAGATGAGGGGAGTGTGGTATAGCGCTAATATTAGATTCTTTTTGATTTTCTTCTACGCTATTTATTGCTGATGTTTTTAAAATAATTTCTTCATTGGTAGATGTTTCGGTAGAAGCACTGGGGGCAATGAGTTTTAAGTCTATAAGTTGTTGAATCAGTTCTGGAGATGCAATACGTTTTTTAAACTCATCATTTAAGTTTTGAAAATCTTCATGGTCTATTAAGAGTAACAAACGTCTTTGTTTTGCATTTAAAACAATATTGCGTTGTTGAAGCGCAACTCTTCCCAAATTGGTTCTATAAAAACCAGCCATTACTTTTCCCCAATCTAAAAAATAAATCAGACTGTTCAATTTTCTGAGTTGAACAGTACTGTTTTTAATAAAATATAAATGGGGTTAACAATAAAACTTAAAAATGACAGTATGATGAATAGTTTATAAATATCATTTAGTTAAATTATTAAAATGCACTTTCCAATGCTTTTCGAAGGTAAACATCAAGCTCATCTTGGCGTAATAGCCATTGAATATAGTCTTTTGGAAGTTCAGCAATTGCTGTGCCTTTATGCTTACCAAAGTTAACGGTAGTAGGTATACGTGCTTCTTCAGAAACTCGGTAGAGCTCTTCAATATCTTGAATATTTAAATGATAGACAATATGCATCAAAATATTAGCAGTCAAAATAATATCTGCATCGGCACGGTGTGCACCTTTGAGCAATTCTCGAGCTTTACTGCTACCTTGAGAAATCATATAGATGAGGGCGGAGATATTATGTGCTTCTGCATCTGGCCAAACTTTACGTGCTAAAGCTAAAGTACAAATTGGTTTAATATTTGATACATCTACCTCACAACGAGCAATTGCGGCAATATCGTAATCAATATTGTGACCAATAATATAAGTTGTACTCTCTGGTAATTTAAACGTTTTATAGTGTGGCTGGTTTTCTAAATCTGACTCTAATATATGGTGAACTGCCATAGCCGCATAAGAAATAGGAGCACCCACTTGATAGAGTTGATCAAACAATTTGCTTTTATCTAAGGTGAGTTTACCTTGATTAAGTTCAATCGGGGCATATGCAATTTCAATAGGCAAACCATTTAGTGTATGAGTTTCTGTATCTAAAATAATGGTTTGCATATTTGGCCCTTTAAACAATTACGAGTAACTATGAATGTTAACAGTTGGCTATCTACTTTAAAACATAGAATAAGGCTAGATGGGGCTAGAGAAGTCAATTTAGGTTGAAAAGTAGAAAATCTAGTTGCTAATTTTGATTAAATATATCTTGCGAAAAATTTAGTTTAGGCGTAATTGTTTGTAAGACATTTAAAATGTTACTAAAAACTAAAGCACAACAAAAATTGAATTTAAGGGATATATAAATGAAAATGAAACTGTTCATGACCAGTATGCTTAGCACAAGTTTATTGTTGACGGCATGTGGTGGAGGAAGTAGTGATGACAGCCCAGCAAGTACCGATCCATCGGGTACTCCAGCCAATAATATTCAAAACCCAGTTGTTAAGGTAGATGCTTACACGAGTACTAACTTAGGAGCTGCTGCTGAAAGTAGTATTTTGACTTATAAAATGTTAGGTCAAAGTGGGCAAGAGGTACAGGCAACCAGTCTAGTGTTTACACCAACTACACCACCACCAGCAGGTGGTTGGCCAATTGTAGTTTGGGCGCATGGAACGACAGGGGTTGCAGATGCATGTGCACCAAGTAAATCTGCTTTAGAAGACAGTACAAAAGATTTAATTAGTAAGCTACTTACAGCTGGTTATGTTGTTGTCGCACCTGACTATGAAGGTTTAGGCACGCCAGGCATACATCCATTTTTAAATGTTAAAAGTGAGGCCTTTTCAATTACGGATGCTGTAGTTGCAACGCGTAACTATTTATCTCAACGTAATTTATTAACTTCGAACAAATGGGTAACCGTAGGCCACTCTCAGGGTGGGCATGCTGCCTTAGGCGCTGCTCAATATGCAAGCCGTGCACAGCTAAACTATAAAGGTACAGTAGCGGTAGCGCCAGCGTCTAATCTAGGCTTTATTTTAATTGCAGGTGAACAAGCCGTTGCGAATGCAACGTTGGATCAAAAAATTCCGATGTATGCACAGCTTGACACATACACTGCTTTAGTTACAGCTGGCATTCGAAATACACAGCCAAGCTTTGATTATTCACAGGTATTTACTTCACAAACAGCAAGTACTGCACAGCAGGCAGAAACGATTTGTGCGGGGCCATTGGGTCAAGCCTTTGGTGCAGGTATGACTAAGTATGCTACAGAGCATAATGGAACACTTGATGGCTATACGCGTACACAACCTAACTTTATGACTGTTCCATTGGTAAAAACATTCTTAGATAAAGATTCTCAACCTCTACAAGCAAAAGTTTCTACACCAATTATCATTTATCAGGGGGTAGCAGATACAACGGTTCCTAAAGTGGCCACTGATATTTTGATATCTAATGCCACTGTCGTAGGTACAAAAATTAATAGTTATGTGACGGGTAACTGGGACCATAATACGGCAATGAGTAGTAATGTAGACAACATTGTAGGAAATGTTCAGACTTTGCTAACAGCACAATAGAGTTATTGATATTTAAAGTATTTTTTAAATTATTGTAAGCTAAAGTTAATGATAGGAAAGTTCAAATGTAAGCTTTAAACCAGCTTTTTAATTGATTTATAAACAATGGCTCAAGTTTTATAAAAATTGAGCCATTTTTATTTAAAACTGAGCTAACTTCATTCTGTTTAATTATAAAGTTCATGCTACAATATGTCGCAATCTTAGCACGGCTTAAAAGCCCTAATTTTATAGGACCCCCGCTAATGTTTGCCAATATTTCCATTTCTGAATTTGATCCAGAATTAGCTCAAGCAATTGCTTCTGAAGGTGAGCGTCAAGAAGCACATATCGAGTTAATTGCTTCTGAAAACTATTGCTCTCCTGCTGTGATGGAAGCGCAAGGATCAAAACTTACGAATAAATATGCAGAAGGTTATCCAGGTAAACGCTATTATGGCGGTTGCGAATATGTGGATATCATCGAGCAAATGGCGATTGATCGTGCTAAAGAACTTTTTGGTGCAGATTACGCAAACGTTCAACCACACGCTGGCTCACAAGCTAACTCTGCTGTTTATCTAGCGCTTCTTAATCCAGGCGATACTGTTTTAGGTATGAGCTTGGCTCACGGTGGTCATTTGACTCATGGTGCTAAAGTAAGCTTCTCTGGTAAAACTTATAATGCAGTTCAATACGGTCTAAATGCTGAAACTGGCGAGATCGATTATGAAGAAGTTGAACGTTTAGCATTAGAGCACAAGCCACGTATGATCGTTGCTGGTTTCTCTGCTTACAGCCGTGTTGTAGATTGGCAGCGTTTCCGTGACATCGCGGACAAAGTTGGCGCTTACCTTTTTGTTGATATGGCTCACGTTGCAGGTCTTGTTGCTGCTGGTGTATATCCAAACCCAGTTCAAATTGCTGACGTAACTACAACTACGACTCATAAAACACTTCGTGGTCCACGTTCTGGTTTAATCCTTGCGAAAGCGAATGAAGAAATCGAGAAAAAACTTCAATCAGCTGTATTCCCTGGTAACCAAGGTGGTCCATTGATGCATGCGATTGCTGCTAAAGCAATCTGCTTCAAAGAAGCAATGTCTGATGACTTCAAAGTTTACCAACAACAAGTTGTGAAAAATGCTCAAGCTATGGCTGAAGTATTAATCGCTCGTGGTTATGACGTTGTTTCTGGCGGTACTGACAACCACTTGTTCTTGTTATCTTTAATCAAGCAAGACGTAACTGGTAAAGAAGCAGATGCTTGGTTAGGCGCTGCTCACATTACTGTTAACAAAAACTCAGTTCCAAATGACCCACGTTCTCCATTTGTTACTTCTGGTATCCGTATCGGTACTCCAGCAGTAACAACTCGTGGTTTCGGTGAAGCTGAAGTTCGTGAACTTGCTGGTTGGATCGCTGATGTGATCGACAGCAAAGGTGACGAAAAAGTTATTGCTGACGTAAAAGCGAAAGTTGAAACTGTTTGTGCAAAATTCCCTGTATACGCACAATAAGTTGTAGATATAAAAAAAAGCGCCGTATGGCGCTTTTTTTTATATCAAGTTAATTATGTGAGAATTAACTTTTAGATTTTACCGATGATTCGGCACCATGCCATCCACCACCTAATGCGCGGATTAAATCTACACTGGCCATCATTCTACTGCCGTTAAGCTGTGCGGAAAGTTGCTCTTGTTGCAAAATAGTCCGGTCAGAGTCAATTACATCAAGATAACTGATAGCACCTTCTCGATAACGTAAATGAGAAAGCTGATTTGCATGACGAGAAGAAGAGAGCGCTTGGTTTTGAGCCTGAATTTGCTGATCGAGAATACGTTGATCAGACAAACCATTTTCAACTTCGCGGAATGCATTCAGCACGGTTTGGCGATAATTCGCCACACTTTCTTCATAGGCAGCTCGCGCTTGAGCGACTCCAGCTTTACGTTGCCCGCCATCAAACAAGGGTAAAGATAAAATGGTACCTGCGACTGGACCAAGCAAGAATGTACGGCTCGACCATTTCCCTAAATCACCTAAAGTTGATGACTCATAACCGAGGGCACCTGTCAGATCAAGTTTTGGGAAGAAAGCAGCACGTGCAATTCCAATACGTGCATTATCTGCTGCCATAGCACGTTCGGCAGCAGCAATGTCAGGTCGTCTTTCCAGTAAAGCTGAAGGTAAACCTGCTGGCAGACGTAGGCTGTTTTCGGTTAATGGTTGAATTGCCAAGCTAAACTCAGCAGGTGTTTTGCCTAATAATACTGCAAGGGCATGCTCTGCATTGGCTCGATTCCGAGCAATATTCAATGCATTGGTTTGGGCTGTAGCAAGTTCAGTTTGTGCACGGAAAACATCTAGCTCGCTGACTAAACCATTTCTAAAACGTATTTGAACTAAGTCACGTGTCTCGCCAAGCAGTTTAATAGTGCGATTATAAATTGCTTGTTCAGCATCTAACTGACGAATGAGAAAGTAACCTTGGGCAACATCTGCTTGCAAAGCTAAAAGAGCCGACTGATATAAGGCTTCTTGTTGCTGTACATCAGCTGTTGCTGCATTGACACTACTGGCGATTCGACCAAATAAATCGAGCTCATATGAAACATTTGCTTGAGCACGCCATAAGGTTTGTACAGATGTATGGGCATTTTCATCTAAACCCAATGACGCGGGAGAGGGTTTTTGACGAGTTGGGCCAAAGCCAGCACCAATACTTGGCAAACGTTCAGCTTGGGCTGCGGAACGTAACGCACGTGAAGCCTGAACATTAGCCGCTGCCGCTTTAAGACTCTGGTTTCCAGAAATGGCTTGTTGTTCGAGCTCATTCAATTGAGCATCATTAAAAACACGCCACCATTCACCTCGAACTTGCTGATCGGCAGGTTGGGCAATTTTCCAGTTATTATCCTCAAGTTTAGGGTCAGACTCTTTAAATTTGACTGGAACTATAACTTTTGCAGGTTGATATTCAGGAGCCAAAGAGCAGCCTGCAAGGAGCAGGCTTCCCATGAGTGAGGACAATAATAAGCTTTGTTTTGCTGTAGCCATTAAATATCCTCCTTAATGATCATGTGGGGTAGATAAAGGTGCTTCATGAACTGCTGCCGAATGCAATTTATGTTTACTGTTCAGTGTACGAATCAGGACATAAAAGGCAGGGGTCAGGAACAAACCAAACAGCGTTACACCGATCATCCCGAAGAACACCGCAATACCCATGGCATGACGCATTTCAGAACCTGCACCAGTTGAAGTAACGAGTGGGACTACACCCATAATGAATGCAATAGAAGTCATTAAAATTGGACGTAAACGTAGACGACTTGCTTCAACGGCTGCATTAAATGCAGTTGCACCTTGCATTTCGAGTTCCCTTGCAAATTCGACAATTAAGATGGCATTTTTACAGGCTAGCCCGACCAGCACCATCAGACCAATTTGGGTAAAGATGTTGTTATCTCCACCTGTCAGCCAAACACCCGTCAGAGCGGCCAAAATTCCCATTGGTACAATTAAAATTACAGCTAAAGGCAAAGTTAGACTTTCATATTGAGCGGCTAAAACTAAGAACACGAGTAATACACTAATTGGGAATACCCAGAGTCCTGCATTACCAGCCAAGATTTTTTGGTAAGTTAAATCTGTCCATTCAAACTTGATACCACGTGGTAGAGTTTGTGCAGCAATACGTTCAACCGCAGCTTCTGCTTGGCTAGATGAATAGCCCGGTGCAGGGCCGCCGTTAATGTCTGCTGACGTGTAGCCGTTATAACGCACTACCATTTCAGGACCATAAGTTTGAGTTACATTCACCAATGAAGATAACGGCACCATTTGTCCGGCACTGTTACGGGTTTTAAGCTGCAAAATATCTTCAGGGTTAGCACGGAAAGGTGCATCGGCTTGTGCTCGAACCTGATAAACACGTCCAAAGCGGTTAAAGTCGTTAACGTACTGAGAACCTAAATAAATCTGCATGGTGTTGAAAACATCTGTCACAGCAACACCTTGCTGTTTGGCTTTTACACGGTCCAGATCTACGTTCAGTTGAGGTACGTTAATTTGATAACTTGAGAACATTGGACCAAGTTCGGGGGCCGATTGTGCTGCTTTCATAAAGTTTTGTGCAGCATCGTTCAAGGCTGAATAGCCTAAGGCACCTCGGTCTTCGAGTTGGAGTTTAAAGCCGCCCATCGTACCTAAGCCCATCACGGGTGGTGGTGGGAAAACTGCAATATAGGCATCTTGAATGGCTGAATATTTCTGGTTGAGCGCACCTGCAATTGCATTTGCAGATAAGTCTTTAGCCTTACGTTCATCGAATGGCTTTAAGGTCACAAAGACAATACCGGCGCTTGAGCTGTTGGTAAAACCGTTAATTGATAGGCCAGGGAAGGCAACTGCACTTTCTACACCAGGTTGTTTAAGTGCAGTGTCACTCATTTTACGAATAACCGCTTCGGTACGATCTAAAGACGCGCCGTTTGGTAATTGAGCAAAGCTAATTAAATATTGTTTGTCTTGAGCGGGCACGAAGCCACCTGGAACAATATAAGAAATACCAACGGTTAAGCCTAGGAGTGCAGCATATACACCCATTGCCGATGCTTTATGAGATATAACACGACTTACGCCTTTACCATAGTTGTCTGATGCACGGGTAAATACGCGGTTAAACAGCGCAAAGAAACGTCCACATACACGGTTCATAAGGCGTGTTAAGGCATCAGGTTTAGCGTCATGTCCTTTCAGTAACATGGCTGCTAAAGCAGGAGATAGAGTAAGGGAGTTAAATGCCGAAATGACTGTTGAAATGGCAATGGTCATGGCAAATTGTTTATAAAATTGCCCTGTTAAGCCTGTCATAAAGGCAAGTGGAACGAACACGGCAACCAGCGTTAAAGCAATGGCAATAATCGGTCCGCTCACTTCTCTCATCGCGCGATAAGTTGCATCTCTTGGGCTTAAGCCTGCTTCAATATTCCTCTCGACGTTTTCGACGACGACAATCGCGTCATCGACCACAATGCCGATGGCAAGTACCATCCCGAACAGTGATAGCGCATTGATTGAGTAACCAAAAGCAAGCATGAGTGCGAATGTACCAATAATTGAAACTGGTACTGCAAGCAATGGAATGATTGAGGCACGCCATGTTTGTAAGAATAAAATAACAACCACAACAACCAGCGCAATCGCTTCAAGTAAGGTATGAACGACCGCTTTAATACTGGCACGTACGAATTGAGTCGGGTCGTAAACAATGTCGTATTTAATTGAAGATGGAAAATCTTTTGAAAGTTCTTTCATCGTGCTACGCACTTGATCAGAAACTTGTAAAGCATTAGCACCCGGTGCTTGGAAAATTGGAATCGCTACAGCTTGTTTATTATCGAGTAATGAACGTAAGCCATATTGTGAAGCTGCAAGTTCAACACGAGCAACATCACCTAAGCGAGTGACAGCGCCATCTGGTGCTGTTTTTAAAATGATATCTGCGAATTCTTGCTCAGTCGTTAAACGGCCTTGAGCATTCACTGAAAGTTGCACAGGAGAATTAGTTGGTGATGCACCAATGGTACCTGCGGCAACCTGAATGTTTTGTTCACGGATTGCACTCACAATTTCAGTTGCTGTGAGATTACGTTGCGCAACTTTTTGTGGGTCGAGCCACACACGCATCGCGTAGTCACCAGAACCAAATAAACCGACTTCACCTACACCTTGTAGGCGCGCCAAACGATCTTTTACGTTAAGCACTGCGTAGTTACGTAAGTAGGTCATGTCATAGCGATTATCTGGTGAAGTCAGATGCACAACCATGGTTAAAGTTGGTGAGCTTTTTAAAGTGGTGACACCTAAACGTTGTACGTCTTCAGGCAAACGAGGCAATGCTTGCGACACACGGTTTTGAACCAATTGCTGAGCTTTGTCTGGATCAATACCGAGCTTAAAGTTTACTGTAATGGTTAAGTTACCGTCACTGTTTGCCTGAGACTGCATATACAACATGTCTTCAACGCCGTTGATGGATTCTTCAAGCGGAGAAGCAACAGTTTCAGCAATTACTTTCGGGTTTGCACCTGGATATTGAGCACGTACCACCACAGATGGTGGAACAACTTCCGGATATTCTGAAATCGGTAATTTAAATACCGAAAGTAAACCGGCAAGTAGAATCAATACTGATAACACACCAGCAAAGATCGGCCGATCAATAAAGAATTTAGAAATATTCATATCGGATTAACCTTTTGCCGGAGTTGATGTTTTTTCTGTTGGCTGAGGTTGAGGAGTAGTGCTGCTCGCAGTGATTTGTGCATTTGGCATAGGTACAAGATGCGGGGTAACAGGGTCACCCGGACGAATCCGCTGTAAACCATTCACTACAATACGATCACCCGCTTGTAATCCGCTATTTACGATTTGCAAGCCATCTTGTTGTGTGCCAAGTTTTACTTCACGGTAAGCGGTCTGATTTTTAGCGTCGACTACCACAACAAAACGTTTATCTTGATCGACTCCGACCGCGGTTGGACTAATCAAAATTGCTGAACGAGGTTGACCACCACCCAGACGGATTCGAGCATATAAACCCGGTAATAAAACTCCGTTTGGATTGTCGAAAGTTGCGCGGACACGAATCGTACCTGAGGTCGTATCTAGGTTATTGTCGATTGAGTTGATGACTCCTTCACGAGAGAACCCAGTTTCATTGGCAAGTCCCATATAGACAGGAACTTGTGCTGAATTACGCTGGTTGCTGATGTATTTGAGGTAAGTTTGTTCATCAACATCGAAAGATGCATAAAGGCGAGATACAGACACTAAACTTGTTAAAACCTGTGCTCCATTACCCGCAGAAACCACGTTGCCCACAGTCACTTCGGCACGAGAAATTCGACCACTGACTGGTGCGGTAATGCGCGTGTACTCAAGATTTAAACGTGCAGATTGAACGGCTGCTCTAGCGGCTTGCAGGTTGGCACTGGCTGAGCGTGCATCATTTTCAGCTAGATCTAACTCTTGACGAGATACAGCATTACTTTGAATTAAGCGTTGAATACGAGAAAGATTAGAACCTGTATAAGTCACTTGTGCTTCAGCTGAAGCAAGTTGAGCTTGGGCACGATTGAGCTCTGCTTCGAAAGGACGCGGATCAATGGTAAAAAGTAATTCACCTTTTCTAACCAGACTACCATCTTTGAAGTGTACGGAAATGAGTTTACCTGAAACCTGTGGCCTAATATCGACTTGATCAATGGCTTCTAAGCGACCGGAATATTCTTGCCAATCGGTAATGGTTTTGCTGATGACATTGGAAATATCAACAGTAGCAGCTTGTTGGGCTGTTGTCGGTGCAGCTTTTGCATCGGCATTTTCATGTAAAAACATAAAACTGCCACCCGTTGCCAAAATGGCGACAAAGATGGCAGACAGCGCGAACTGTTTGCGTGAAAATGACATGAGGTGCTCCTAATCATCTGGATACCTGTTTTCAGACTTTTAATTATGGTCCGTATGGGAGAAACAGGGTTTATGGGATGAACGGAGCATAAAAGTTTGTCAATTACGAATAAATATATTAAATTCGATAACACTATTCGTATTTTTATAACAATTGATGTGTTTGAATGAAAAAATGCATTAATTGATAGGAGTGTGCGTGTGGATCTATTTCATGCCATGAAAGTATTTAACAAAGTTGTTGAAACAAATAGTTTCAGTTTAGCGGCTGACAGTTTAGGCCTACCGCGCGCTTCAGTGACTACAACCATTCAGGGTTTAGAGAAACATTTACAGGTTCGTTTATTGAATCGGACCACTCGGAAACTCAGTTTGACACCAGATGGTGCGGTTTATTATGAACGTACTGCACGAATTTTAGCCGATGTCGAAGATGTTGAATCAAATTTTCATGACTCGGAACGTGGACCACGAGGTCGACTACGCATTGATGTTAAAGCTTCAATTGGACGACTCATTCTGATTCCAATGCTTTGTGATTTTCATGCCAAGTATCCCGATATTGATTTGGTGATTGGAATGAGTGATCGTCCGGTCGATTTAGTTCAAGATGCGGTGGATTGTGTCATTCGTATTGGTCAGTTAAAAGATTCAAGTTTAGTGGCACGTCGTATCGGCACAATTCAATGTGTGACGGTTGCTGCACCGCGTTACTTGGCGGAACATGGCGAACCGGAAACTATTGATGACTTAAAAGAACATCAAGTCGTGCATTATTTTAATAGTCGTACCGGACGCAATATTGACTGGGATTTTATGGTTGATGGTGAGATTCATAGCGTTGGTGTGAAAGGGCGCGTTTCTGTCAATGATGGTGATTCATATGTTGATTTGGCTGTACAGGGTTTTGGCTTAATTCAATGCCCATATTACATGGTGGGGAAACATCTGGAAGATGGCACACTCAAGGAAGTGCTGACTGAATGGTTACCTGCACCTATGCCAATATCAGTCGTTTATCTACAAAACCGTCATTTATCGCCTAAAGTCCGTGTATTTGTAGATTGGGTAGCCGAATTATTTGCAGGTTGTCCATTGCTGAGTGGTTGCTCAATGTCATTAGATCAAAAATGTGAATTTGCCAGTGCCAAAGAACATAACCATGAATACACCATTCGGACATTGGTTCAAAATGAAAATATGGCAGAGGCTTACACACTCAAAAACTAACTTAAAATTTGAGTGATTTTTCAACATTTAATGAGGTAATACGATCTGCTGTTTAGACATCTTCATAAATCCTTAATTTACTGGTATAGAAATTGCAATTATTTCGGCAGAAGAGTAATTTAGAAATTACTCAAGTTTTTATCACCTTATTTGGATTTTAAGGAGAAGCTTCAAGATGGCAAGCTTTATGAAAAAAATGTTCGTTTCAACAACCTTAGTTTTGGCTGCTGTTGCAACGAATGTTCAAGCAAAGGATTGGAAGGTGATTCGTTTTGGTACTGAGTCCTCTTATGCACCATTTGAATATAAAACACCAGATGGCAAGTTAACTGGTTTTGACGTTGATTTGGGTAATGCTATTTGTGCAAAACTCAAAGCTAAATGTGTTTGGGTTGAAAACTCTTTTGACGGGATGATTCCAGCACTTAAAGCGAAAAAATTTGACGGTATTCTTTCATCAATGACGGTGACTGATGAACGTGCGAAACAAATTTTGTTTAGTAGCAAAATCTACAACACGCCAACGCGTATGGTTGCAAAAAAAGGCTCACCGTTATTACCAACAGCTGCATCATTGAAAGGTAAGCGTGTAGGGGTACAACAGGGCACAATTCAAGAAACTTATGCTAAAACCTATTGGGCAACAAAAGGTGTAACCGTTGTACCTTATCCAGTCCAAGATTTGATTTATCAAGACATGATGTCAGGTCGTTTAGATGCAACTTTACAAGATGCAATCATGGTTGATGGCGCTTTCTTAAAACAACCAAAAGGCAAAAACTTTACTTTTGTCGGCAGCAATGTGGTTGATGCAAAAACACTGGGTGTAGGCGCAGCGATTGGTTTACGCAAAGAAGATGCAGATTTGAAAGCGAATATTGACAAAGCTCTCGCAGCAATCATTGCGGATGGCACATACAAGAAACTCGAGAAAAAATATTTCTCCTTTAACATTTACTAATGATGTGAAAAATGTCGGCTTAGTGCCGACATTTTAAAATCTATTCTCATCTCATCAATATTAGATATTGTTTTTAAGGAGAAGATGAGTCATGTTTTTATCTGGCTATGGGCCACTCCTTCTCAGCGGAACATGGATGACTATACAGCTTGCGCTGTTGTCACTTTTGCTTTCTGTCATTATTGGCTTAATTGGTGCGAGTTCAAAACTCTCTAATATTAAAGCTTTACGCTATATTGCGACCGCATATACCACGCTCATTCGTAGTGTGCCTGATTTGGTAATTATGCTGCTGTTATTTTATAGCTTGCAGTTAGGTTTAAACCAAATTACTGAAGCACTGCAAATGGATCAAATTGATATCAACCCATTCGTGGCTGGTGTGATTACTTTAGCGTTCATTTATGGTGCATATTTTACCGAGACCTTTCGTGGTGCATTTCAATCGGTTCCAACGGGTCAAATTGAAGCAGCAAAGGCCTATGGGATGACTCCGTGGCAGGTTTTTCGACGTGTATTGTTCCCTCAAATGATGCGTTTTGCATTGCCTGGGATTGGTAATAATTGGCAAGTTTTGATTAAGGCAACCGCACTGGTTTCAATTATTGGCCTGACTGATATTGTAAAAATTACGCAAGATGCGGGTAGAAGTACCATGCAATTGTTCTTTTTCAGCATCGTGGCTGCTGCGATTTATTTGGCAATTACCACCGTGTCAAACCTGATTTTAATGTGGCTTGAACGTCGTTATTCTGCTGGTGTGAGGAAGGGACAATTATGATTGAAATCCTTCAACAATATTGGCAGGCATACCTTTGGACCGATGGCCTACAAATGACCGGTGTCGCGATGACTGCTTGGTTATTGGTGCTTTCTATTGGTATTGGCTTTGTGCTTGCTGTGCCTTTATCACTTGCACGAGTATCAGAAAATCTTTGGTTGCGTGGTCCAGTTTGGTTGTATACCTACGTTTTTCGTGGCACACCACTGTACATTCAATTGCTGATTATTTATTCAGGTATTTACAGCTTTGATTACGTCCATGAACATCAGACGCTCGATGCATTTTTTCGAGAGGGCATAAATTGCACCATTTTGGCATTTGCGCTCAATACTGGTGCATATACGACTGAAATCTTCGCTGGAGCGATTCGTTCTATTCCACATGGCGAGATTGAAGCTGCTCAAGCTTTTGGAATGTCAAAATGGAAACTCTACACACGTATTATCATTCCTTCGATGTTACGCCGTGCTTTGCCATTTTACGGTAACGAAGTCATTTTGATGTTGCATGCGACAACCATTGCATTTACAGCAACTGTTCCAGATATTTTAAAAATTGCGCGTGATGTAAATGCGGCAACTTATGACACTTTCAATGCTTTTGGGATTGCCGCGGTGTTATATGCGATGTTGGCATTTATTTTGATTTGGATATTTCGTAAGTTGGAAAAACGTTGGTTGGCATTTTTAAAGCCATCGAATCATTAGGAGACATAAATGGAACACGTTGCAAAACTAGTGATTCGTGATTTACACAAAACATTTGGCGATCATGAAGTACTGAAAGGGATATCACTTGATGCAAATGCTGGCGATGTGATTAGTATTATTGGTTCATCCGGTTCAGGTAAAAGTACCTTGCTGCGTTGTATCAACTTTTTAGAGCAACCGAGCAATGGCACCATTAAACTCAATGGTGAAAAATTACGCACAGTCTTTGATAAAAAAGGCAATTTAAAAGTGGTTGATCCAAAGCAACTACAAAAAATGCGTACTCAACTGATGATGGTGTTCCAGCACTTTAATTTATGGTCACATATGACAGTGCTTGAAAATGTCATTGAAGGGCCAATTCATGTGCTTGGGGTAAAACGTGCTGAAGCAGAAGAGTGTGCACGGAAATATCTACGTAAAGTTGGATTGCCTGAAAGCGTTGAGAATAAATATCCCGCATTTTTATCTGGTGGTCAGCAGCAACGTGTAGCAATTGCTCGTGCTTTGGCGATGGAGCCGGAAGTGATGCTATTTGATGAACCAACCAGTGCACTTGATCCGGAGTTGGTGGGTGAAGTGCTCAAGGTTATGCAGAGTTTGGCTGAAGAAGGCCGTACCATGATTGTGGTGACACATGAAATGGGCTTTGCACGTCATGTGTCTAATCAAGTGATTTTCTTGCATCAAGGGAAAATTGAGGAACAGGGCCATCCTGATGAAGTACTCAACAATCCGAAAAGTGAGCGTTTAAAGCAATTTTTAACGGGCAGTTTAAAATAAGCTGTTTATACCGAGTAAAGTGAAATTTTTTAAAAAAAAGATTCGCATCTTACTCGGTTGCTTTTCTAATTATATTTTATAGATGAGTATTTTTAGAAAACACATTAATAATGATAATACCTGCGATCATTAAAGTAAGACCAATACAGGCCGCCAAGTCTAAATGCTGTTTGTAAAATATCCAGCCAATTGCAGAAATTAAAATAATACCCGCACCCGACCAAATGGCGTATGCAATTCCGATCGGAATCGTTTTTAGTGTCAAGGACAATAAATAAAAAGCAATTGCATAGCCCACAACTGTAACGATGGATGGAATAGGAACAGTAAAACCTTGAGATGCTTTTAAAGCTGAAGTTGCAATGACTTCACAAGCAATCGCAATTGCTAAATAAAGATAAGACATGGGGAGCTACGCCAGAATGAGTTTTAATCAATCTACATGAAATGTTGAAATGGTTTGGCAGTTTTAACGATTGTTTAATTTTTTGGTACAAAATGACCAGTAAATCAAACTGAACTGATAAATTGATTTTATCACTAGCAAAGTGGCCTAAGCTATTTATTCATTTATTCATTTATTCATTTATTTAATTATTGATCTGCATAGTCATAAAAAAGAGGATCAGTAACTTTAGCCTGATCCTCGATAGTCTTTTAAGAAATAGATTCGCCGAGTATATTTAGACCTTTAAATTTCTCTAGCAGTTGCTCTTTATTCTCAATATGCGCAGGGTCTGGTTTTATGCAATCGATAGGGCAAACCGCCTTACATGTTGGGGCATCGTAAAAGCCTACACACTCGGTACAACGAAATGGATCAATTTCATAAACTTTGCTTCCTTCAAAAATAGCGATGTTGGGGCATTCAGCTAAGCACATATCACAATTGATACATTCACTGGTAATCAAAAGTGCCATGTTTAACTCGCTGAATAAGCCAATGTAGATGCGGTAATACTTTCTTTCGCATGCGGCAAATTGCGTACGAGTAGGGCATAACTGATGTCAACATCTTGTGAGAGTGGAATTTCAACGAAATGTCCCGAACCTTTAGCATCTGTAATTGGGTTACCTTTTAAATCACGCATTTCGGTTAAGGTAAAAGTGATATTGCCTTGAGGTGTCATGAGTTCTAGTGAGTCGCCAACCACAAAACGGTTTTTAACTTCAATGTGAATATAATCGCCGTGGCGTTCTAATACTTCGCCGCAAAATTGTTGATAGTCAAAATGTGATGAACCATCGGCATAGTTTTGATATTCGCTATGCACATGACGTCTTAAAAAACCTTCGGTGTAACCACGGTTCGCCAACCCTTCGAGCTGAGCCATTAAGCTTGAGTCAAACGGTTTACCTGCTAATGCATCATCAATGGCTTTTCGATAAATTTGGGCAGTACGGGCGCAATAAAAATATGATTTAGTACGGCCTTCAATTTTTAATGAGGCGATTCCCATTTTTGTTAAACGATCTACATGTTGTACAGCACGTAAATCTTTCGAGTTCATAAAATAGGTACCGTGCTCATCTTCTTCGGCAGCAAACATTTCTTCATCATTACGTTGTATCAATAATGTTTGAGCTGAGGTTGTTTCTGATTGTCCTGATGAGCAGCAAGCTTTTTCCGACTCATTGAGTTGTGTGACTGGAATCACATCGCCGTTTGCATCTTCTTGTGCTTCATGCAGTTTATAGTCCCATCGGCACGCATTGGTACATGCACCTTGGTTGGCATCACGTTTGTTCATATAACCAGAAAGTAGGCAGCGGCCTGAGTAGGCCATGCATAGTGCGCCATGTACAAAAACTTCGAGTTCAATATCTGGTACGTGTTGCTGGATTTCTTCGATTTCTTCTAATGACAACTCACGAGATAAAATCACACGGCTTAAACCGTAATCTTTCCAAAATTTAACAGTTGCCCAGTTTATGGCGTTGGCTTGAACAGACAAATGAATTTGTACTTCTGGGAAATGCTCTCTCACCATCATGATTAAGCCTGGGTCAGACATAATAAGAGCATCTGGTTGCATCGCTACAATAGGTTCAAGATCACGAATAAAGTTCTTTAATTTGCTGTTATGTGGCTGAATATTCACCACAACATAAAACTTTTTACCCAAAGCATGCGCTTCATCAATCCCAATTTTTAAATTGTCATGATCAAAAGCATTATTACGCACACGTAAACTGTAACGTGGTTGGCCTGCATATACGGCATCTGCACCATAGGCAAATGCATAGCGCATGTTTTTTAGTGAACCTGCGGGAGAGAGAAGTTCGGTTTTCATAAAATAAAAGGCATAAAAAATATATGGCTTTATTTTATTAACTCTGCATTTATGATTCAACCTACTGAATTAGTAGGAATTTGACCTATATTTTTTGTACGGGTAGCATATTTTTTGCCAACTCTCCTAAACGCATCAAAGCATTTAACATTTTGGGATTTAACTCAAAACACGCTGCAATACGTAAACAATGACTAAAACGTTTATCAGCCGAACATAAAATTCCCGGCATACACAAGATTTTTTCATCCATTGCCTGATGAAACAGTTCTAATGTGTCGATAGATTCGGGTAACTCTAACCATAAAATAAATCCTGCTTGTGGGCGACTGACTCGAGTACCAAGTGGGAAATAACGACAAATATAAGATTTGATGGTGTCAATTTGTTGTTGATAGCGTTTTTTAAGATGCCTTAAGTGCAGGTCGTAACCACCATTTTCTAAGAAAAGTCCTAAAGTTTCTGTGAGTAAAGCTGGCTCGGCAACAGTGGTTGTAAATTTAAGTTGCTGCACAATATTTCGAAAGCGCCCAGCTTCTAGCCAACCGATTCGATAGTCGGGTGCTACAGTCTTGGTGTAGCTACTACATACCAACACCCATCCATTTTGATCAAATGCCTTAATGTTGGGTAAGAGAGGTTCGGCTAGTTGCAATTCGGCATACATCGCATCTTCAATAACAGGAACTTGAAAATGATTGGCTAGCTCTGCCAAGCGACGGCGGTTGCTTTCAGGCATGCTAAAACCGAGAGGATTGTGTCCTGTTGGAATAGTTAATATGGCTTGTACACTTTTAGATTTTAACAGTTCTTCAAGAGCATCTAGGCACATACCTGTATGTGGGGAGGTCGGCACTTCTACAATTTTTCGGCCTAAATTATGAAGGAGTGGGTAGAGATTATGAAAAGTAGGGATCTCAAGTGCAATGCTATCACCCGCTTGAGTTGTTGCCATAATCGCGAGACTTAAAGCCTCCATCGTGCCGTGAGTGAGTACAATATCATTTGCTGAAAGAAACATACCAAGCTGTAAACTTCGCCTCGCAATTTGAGTACGTAAACGTATAGAGCCGGGCGGTAAAGTATAGTTTTTAAAAATATCTGGTTGTGTCCGTAAAACTTGAGCAGTTAAGCGTTTTAAGCGTTCAATTGGATAGAAGTTTTCACCTGTAGGGCAAGCCAGAGCCAAATTGATATAGTCGGGGTCCATCTGTTTTTTAATAATTTGCGCGAGAAAACAGCTAATTCCTGAAAGAGGCACTTTTTCTTCACTCACATAACGCTCTTCGGGTTCTAGCAGGTTTGAAGGTGCATGACAAACATAGTAGCCAGACTGAGGGCGAACAGAAATTAAACCTTGGTCTTCAAGCTGACGATAAGCTTCTTTGACAGTATTAATGCTGACCTGATAATGATTTGCGCAGTCTCGGATTGATGGTAAGCGTGAACCAATCGGCTGCCTACCATTTTGAATTTGAAGGGTTAGGTCATCACTCACTTTTTTATATTTGTACATATCAATTCATTAAAAAGCCAAAGTAATGGATACACTTTATCGTGATCTTTTATTTAACTCAAATATTGTAATGGCTTTTGATTTATTCATTTAACACAAATCTAAACTTAAAAACTGTGTCTATTATTTTTAATAAAAACTGATACTGTGACCATTAAAAATAAATCAGTAATATCAGACCTATGGTAAGGATTTAAAACCATAATTTTTAATTACAAATTCAGTAGGAGTGGGTCTATGTCCGTTGTTGCATTTAAACAAGTTGATGTTTTTACTTCACAAGCATTTAAAGGGAATCCTGTCGCAGTCATTATGGACGGCAGTACCTTAACATCTGAACAGATGCAGGAAATTGCCAATTGGACTAATCTTTCTGAAACCACGTTTGTGCTCCCTGCGACCGATTCACAAGCTGACTATCAGGTTCGAATTTTTACTCCGCAAAGTGAATTACCATTTGCAGGACATCCTACAATTGGTACTGCCTATGCTTTGCTTGAAGCTGGTCTAATTACTGCTAAAGAAGGTAAGCTGGTACAGCAATGTGGTGCGGGGTTGGTAACGCTTACCGTAAGTGGCTCAAGTCATATTTCATTTGAACTACCTAAGCCTAAAATTACACCATTAGATGCAATCCACACTGAGAAATTAGCAGAAATTTTAAAATGTGAAATTAGTACTCAATGGAATGCCACATTGGTTGATGTAGGCGCACGCTGGGTTGTCTTGCAAGCTGTAAACGCGCAAGCTGTTTTAGATAGCCAACCAGACTTTGCTGCTCTAAAAGAACATGATTTAGAAATGAAAGTTGGTGGAGCGACGGTTTATGGTTTTTATGAAAATAATGATGAGCAAAAACATATAGAAGTCCGCTCATTTGCTCCTTCAATTGGAATAAATGAAGATCCAGTTTGTGGAAGTGGTAATGGCAGTGTGGCGTCTTTCATTCGTTACCATGGTATTTTGCCAGCACAAAATGATGTCGTGCTTTCTTCACAAGGTCGGGCTTTAGGTCGTGATGGGCAGCTTCAACTAAATTTGTATCAAGACAAAATTTTAGTGGGTGGAACGGCTGTTACCTGTATTGATGGCACGATTAACTTATAAAACAGATATAAAAAAAACCGAGGACTTTGCCTCGGTTTTTTTAATTAGAAAAATCTTATTTTTCTACGAAAGCACGCTCAATCACGTAGTCGCCCATTACACCCATACGAGGTGATTCAACTAAACCGTGTTGGTCAAGTAGCGCAGCAACATCTTTTAAGAATGCAGGGCTACCGCAAAGCATTGCGCGGTCAGTTTCACGGTTAAATCGTGGTAAACCAACTTTTTCGAATAAAGCGCCAGTTTCAATTGCAGTTGTTACACGGCCTTGAGTGTGGAAAGGTTCACGAGTTACAGTAGGGTAGTAAACAAGTTTGTCTTTAATACCTAACTCTTCAAAGAACTCATGGTTTGGTAATTCGTTCAAGATAAGGTCTTGATAAGCTAATTCAGAAATATAGCGTGTACCATGAACAACAATTACTTTTTCAAAACGTTCGTAAGTTTCTGGGTCACGAATAATTGATAAGAATGGTGCAAGGCCTGTACCAGAAGATAAAAGGTACAAGTTTTTACCCGGTAAAAGGTCATCATGAACCAATGTACCTGTCGGTTTTTTAGAAATTAAAATTTCATCGCCAACTTGTACTTTTTGCAAAATCGAAGTTAAAGGACCTTCTTGTACTTTAATTGAGAAAAACTCTAACTCTTCTTCGTAATTTGCACTTGCAATCGAATATGCGCGCATTAACGGTTTGCCATTCACTTCAAGTCCGATCATTACGAACTGACCATTTTTAAAACGTAAGCTAGTGTCGCGTGTAGTTTTAAAACTGAAAAGGGTGTCATTCCAGTGGTGAACATGAGTAATGCGTTCGACGTTAAAAGCAGCCATTAAAGGTCTCGATCACGATTAAAAGAAAACAGATAGCTATTCTAATCTAATTTCATTCCCGATAAACTGAATATATTTAATTGTGTTTATAAGAAAAAGTGATGAACAACTCTGTCACCTTCCCCATAATCGGCCATATGTGTTCACCTTATCGTGAAAAATTTGGCATTCCACGTCAGCCTAATTTGGTAAATATTGAGTCTTATATCGAAATGGCAGAACCTTATAATGACTTATTGGCATTTGAAGGAATTGAGCAGTTCAGTCATCTTTGGCTAGTCTGGCAGTTTCATGACAATAAAAATCAGGGTAATGCCGATAAATTCCGTCCACAGGTTCGTCCGCCACGTTTAGGGGGTAATGAAAAAATTGGTGTATTCGCTACACGTAGCATGTATCGACCATCTCCAATTGGGCTTTCAGTTGTAAAACTGAATAAAGTGGAAAAACTAGGTAAGTCTGTTCGTGTTTACGTCACTGGAAGTGATTTATTAAATGGCACTCCAATTTTAGATATTAAACCCTACATTCAATATTCTGATGCAATTGTTGATGCACAAAGTGGTTATGCACATGCTGAACCCGAACGGAAGTTAGTCGTTTGGTCAGGAGCTGCGTTAGCAGCTCAAAAATATTTTCTGCAAAATAATGAAATCAATTCACAGTACATTGATGAGCTTGAGCAAGTTTTATCTTTAGATCCAAGACCTGCCTATCAAGAAGACGCTGAGCGGATTTATAAAATGAAATTTTCAGACTTTGATATTCATTTTAAAGTCGATCAATTTCTAGTTACTGTCATTGATGTAGTGAAGACTTCTTCGCTTGCACAATAGAAATCTTTAAAACCAATGGATGTTGAGCCAAAGTAAGCTAATAAATATGGCCATATGAATGAGTTGGGCGGGCACGAAAGCAAGGGCATAGGGCAGCCCGCCCGAAATTGCAGAGTTCACACTTTTGGCAAGCGCATGAACGGCAAAGCCTCCTAAAAAAGCAATTAATAAAGGTGTCATATGGGTGCTATCAGGTTCACCTTGTACAATGACTGCCGCAATAGCTGCATGTATTTCAAATAAAGATGCGAGCAGAGTACCTGCGATTAATCCAGCATCGCCTAAAGATATACTTAAACCATAAACACCTGCCTGAATGAGGGTGAGTGTGCCTGCAATAATAATGGCTTCTTTTAAGCTGAACATTCTTGAGTCGAGTTCGGGCGAAGTTGTACTGGGCTCTGCTTTACGTAATAAAATGAAAGCCCAGATTGCTAAAACTGCTAATGCAATAAGTGTAGGAAATATAATCAGCTTAAACCAAGCAAAGCTAATCCCAATCACAATAATTAAAGTTTGAATGAGTGTTGAAACACATGACATTAATGCAGCGCCTGCATTTGTAGTTGCATTGGCTCTGCCGGAGCGTACTTCTAAACCTAAACTGGCAATCGTCGCTGTACTAGAAACAAATCCCGAAGCTAAAGAAGACAGTAATAAAGCGTTTTTAGAGGAGAGTAACCGTTTCGCAATATGGGCGAGTGCTTGTACAAATAAGATCAAAGTGAGTAATTTTAAAATCACATGTGGATTTAAAACTGGACCCCAAAAGGGTTTATTGGGAACTAAAGGCAACGCAATTAAAAGTAAGGCGAGTAGGAAAATACCATCACGCAATTCCGATTCAGTAATCCACTGACTGGCAATGCCATGCATAGATTGTTTAGCCAATAAAATAATGGTCATGATCACGGCGAGTCCAGCAGCTAGCGAAATATTCCAAATACAAAGTGCCCCAATAAAGTAAGTCATAATAAAGGCAAGTTCGGTGGTCGCACCGGGGTCATTGGGCTGATTTTTGAGAGATACAATGCTAATTGCACCAATGAGAAGGGCACCTACAATTCCAATTTCAGTGCCGAATAAAAAGCAGATTGCACCGAGTAGGGAACTAATTGCAAAAGAACGAAATCCCGCAAAAGTTTTGTATTCATGTTTAAGCTTACTTCGTTCACGCTCTAGACCAATCAATAAGCCACAACCGAGCGCCGCAGCAATGACGGTAATGAATTGTTCAAATGAAGTTGTTTGTAATGACATTGTCATTGGAAGCTCCATATTACTTCCTCTTTGGTTTATTGTTATAAGTAGATTTGAATCGTTTTAAAAATCATATATTCACGTTCAGTTTATGCTTTTTATTATAGTGAGCATAGTGTCTTTTTTAGGCAAAGCAACATACACAGTATTTTTATAAATATGAACTATGACGCAAAAAAAAATTAAGTTGAGAATTGGTTTAATTATTTGAAGTTAAAGAATATTTAAAATTTTGGTTTAGTGATTTTGTGATGAGCTAAATCAAAAATATCTCTGCTATATTATAAAAATATATTGGGGATAACGCATGAATGCACATGTACAAATAGATACGTATTGGTGTCTAGAACAACTATTACAAGAAGGCCGTATTACAGAACGAGATAAATTACTTGTACAATCAAGCCACCGCCAAAAAGACCAATTAAAGTGGCATCCATTACAGTGGATTGCACATTTTAATTTAAAGGATCAACAGCATACACACGCTCATTTAAGTTTAAACCGCTTGTGTTTGTGGTTTGCAGATCGGGTTCAACTTCCTTTATTTGTGATTGATCCTTTAAAGGCAGATGTTAGTGCTTTAACGCAGGTAATGTCACAAGAATTTGCTATTCGCAATCATATTTTAGCTGTTGAAATTCATGCCGAACGAATCGTGATTGGAACAGATCAGCCATTTCAAACAGATTGGCTTAATAATCTTGAACGAAGTCTAGCACCTAAAAAAATTGAGCGGGTATTACTTAATCCTGAACAGTTACAGCGTTATTTACGCGAATATTATCAGGTCAGTCGGGCGGTAAACTCTGCTCAAAAAGATGCAGCTCATGAACGAGACACTAAAAATGTTGAAGCGCTTTTGCAGCTTGGCGACAGTCAAAACCCAGATGCGAATGATCAGCATATTGTGAAATTAGTAGACTGGATTTTACAGTTTGCGTTTGAACAAAGTGCCAGTGACATTCATATGGAACCGCGTAAAGATAACGGTAAAGTCAGGTTCCGTATAGATGGTGTTTTGCACACCATTTATAACATGCCTTCAAATACACTGACCGCCGTGATTGCACGTATTAAGATTTTAGGACGTTTAAATGTCGCCGAAAAGCGCAAACCACAAGATGGTCGATTAAAAACTCGGACGCCAAAGGGGCAAGAAACAGAGCTACGTTTATCAACCTTGCCAACAGCCTTTGGTGAAAAACTGGTCATGCGGATTTTTGATCCAGATGTGTTGGTACGTTCTTTTCATCAACTGGGCTTTGAAGAGAGTTTATTACAACAGTGGCAACAGTTAACAAAAAATAGCCATGGTATTATTTTAGTCACTGGTCCTACAGGTTCAGGTAAAACGACAACGCTATATTCTTCGTTAAAGCAGCTCGCAACAGATCAGGTCAATGTCTGTACCATTGAAGATCCAATTGAAATGTTAGAGCCTAGTTTTAACCAGATGCAAGTCAACAATGCAATTGAATTAGGCTTTGCAGATGGTGTTCGTGCGCTCATGCGTCAAGACCCCGATATTATTATGATTGGGGAAATTCGTGATCAAGATACAGCGAATATGGCAATTCAGGCTGCATTAACAGGTCATTTGGTATTATCAACTTTACATACCAATGATGCGCCGTCTAGTTTGACTCGCTTGCATGATTTAGGCGTGCAACCATTCTTGACAGCAGCCACAATTTTGGGTGTTCTCGCACAGCGTTTAGTACGACAGCTTTGTCCGCACTGCAAACAGCAAACTCATATTAATGAGGATGAATGGCAACACCTCACATTCGATTATATTATGGACATGCCAGAAAAAGTTTATCAGGCAGTAGGGTGTGAACAATGTCGTCATACAGGTTATAAAGGGCGAGTGGGTATTTATGAATTTATGCCGGTCAGTCTTGAGCTTAAGCATCTTATTAGTAGCCATATGACTTTAAATGATTTGAGAACACAAACTAAAAAAGAAGGTATAGAACCCTTAAGAATTGCGGGTGCTCGTAAAGTCATTGATGGTCTTACGACATTAGAAGAGGTATTACGGGTTGTGCCATTAAATTAACTTTTTCTTAAGATTCACCTCATTTATGCATGATGTACTTATGTTATTCCAAGATGTGATTAAAAAGGTAATCTTATGAAAATGCTTAAAGCAATGATAATGACTACAGGTCTAACAGCTGCTAGTGTCGCTATGGCGAATACACCTGTGAATCAGGCAGCAATTGCTCCAGTAACTGTAACAACTGTTAAGCATGCATTAACGGCTAAAGATAATACACCGGTCAAAGTACATGGTCAGGTTGTAAAGTCTTTAGGCGATGAAAAATACCAATTTCGTGACAAGACAGGTAGCATTACGGTTGATGTAGATGATGAACTTTGGCAAGGTCGTCCTATTTCACCAAATACAAATGTGACTTTAATTGGTGAAGTAGACATCGACTATAAGCCTTTAAAACGTGTAGAAATTGAGGTGGATCAAGTTCAGTTCTAATGAATTGATCTCTGGATCTACTGCTTTCAGCCGCATTTAAATGATGCGGCTTTGCTTTTTTTATAAAGGCTTGGCAAGATCAACTCAGGATAGAACAGGAAAAAATAGATGAGAATTTTGCTTGCAGAAGATGATCGCTCTCAAGCGGAAAGTATTCAATCTTGGTTAGAGTTAGACGGTTATCAGGTCGATTGGGTGGAAAGGGGGGATTATGCGCTTACGGCAATCGAGCAGCATGACTATGACTGTATTTTACTTGATCGGGGACTGCCGCAATTAGCGGGTGAGAAAGTTCTAACAACGATCCGTTATAAACAAAAAAATGTTCCTGTTATTTTTATTACCGCACGTGACAGTATTCATGATCGAGTAGAAGGACTAGATTTAGGCGCAAATGATTATTTGGTTAAGCCTTTTAGTTTAGAAGAGTTATCTGCCCGCATTCGTGCTCAATTACGTAAACAAACTTTGAGTCAGCAATTGATTTTAACGTGGGGAAATTTGCAACTCGACACACAAGCGAAAGTTGTATTATGTGAGGGCAAATCTATCGTTTTAACGGCAAAAGAATTCCAGATATTACGTAAGCTGATGGCTCATCCGGAACATATTATTACCCGTGATCAATTAGAAGAAGCACTCTATGCATGGGGGGAGGAAATTGAAAGTAACGCGATAGAAGTATTTATTTATCAGCTTCGTAAAAAAATCGGAAGTAGCTGCATTAAAACCATACGGGGGCTAGGCTACCGGATGGGAGATTTAAAATGAAATCGAATCGCTCATCCTTGCAGTCACAACTCGTTAAAACCACGATGTGGAGTAGTATCGTGGTGGGGCTATTGGCTTTAAGCTTACTCACTATATTTTCTATTTATCACAACATGTCAGTGCAAGACGAAATCATGGATGAAATTTCAGATACTTTGCTCGTTTCTGATCTTTCAAAACATCCTATGAGACAGTTTGATGAGCTGAGTGATGAATTTGATATTCAGTATGAATTATTAAACGCCGGTCAATTACTTACTCATTCTCATACCTATCAGCATGAGCTTTTTGAACAAGGTAATTTATCAAAAGGTTTTTCATATTTTTGGTTTGACGGCCAATTATGGCGTAGTCTGGCTGCCCCGCAAGTAGACTCACAATTACATGTCGAAGTCTTTCAGCCAATGAGTACCCGTATTGAAGAGGTTTTTAAAGCGCTTGCAGGTTATAGTGCACTCATGGTGTTATTTTGGCTTTTACAATGGGCAATTGTACGTTGGTGTACCAAGCAACAATTAGCTGCTCTGAGCCTATTATCCAAACGTATTGCTCAAAAAACTGCATCAAATCTAGAACCAATTCAAGATCCAGATGTCATTACAGAAATTCAACCTGTGATTGATGCTATAAACCAGTTACTTGCAAGGTTGCAAAGGGCATTAGTGGCTGAACAGCGTTTTACCGCAGATGCTTCTCATGAGTTACGATCTCCATTATCTGCTATAAAAATGCGTCTTCAGGTTCTACAGCGTAAATATCAACATGTTCCAGAACTTCATCAGGACTTTGAGCGTATACAAGAAGACGTTTCAAAAAGTACAAAAATACTTGAAAATTTACTCCTTCTTGCTCGCTTGGAACCTAATGAAGCAGAACAGCCAGAACTTCCTAAGACGATTATCGATTTAAATTACTTATTAGCCAGAGTTATAGAAACTGTAAATGTAGATGCACAAGCTAAACAGATTTTGATAGAGACAAGTACCTTATCAATAGAAACTAAAACGTTTGCGAATGAAGAATTACTGTTTATTGCTTTTAGAAATTTATTTGATAATGCCATTCGTTATAGCCCAGTTTTAGGCTTTATTCATGTTGAGATTAATCAAGATGAACAGCACATTAAGATTTCTGTAGAAGATACGGGAAATGGTGTAGATGATGAGGTATTGCAACGTTTAGGACAGCGCTTTTTCCGGGTATTAGGCACTCAGCAGCAAGGTTCAGGGTTGGGAATTTCGATTACACGAAAAATTATTGAATTGCATAATGGCGAATTACATTTTATGCATGCTGAACAGGGTGGCTTAAGGGTGGAAGTTAATCTTCCTTTATAAAAAATAGCATGGTTACCCATGCTATCCATTTTTTGTTTTCCCACGAATATTATTGAAACGCGAGTGTATTTTTTATTTAGTTAAAATTAGACGATTGTTGCGAGTGAGACGTAAACGATATTCCTCGCCAGCATGCATAATGCGGATTTCACGGCCTAATGCAAAAAGGTTATTAGAATGTAACATTGGTAAGGCGTGAGCTGTTTCATTGTTACGAGTGAATAAGCTAAAAGGTGCGTTCATTTGTTGTGCTCCGTGGTATGTTATTGAACGATTTAAATGATAATCATTATCGAATAGGTCTGTCAATGAGATTTTTAAGATTTTATAAAATGATAAAATTTGCTTACACTTGAGAAAAACTTTAGAGAGTAAAAAATGCCCAAACCAATCGTCGATGTCGCTATAGCAATCTTGATCCATCGTGGAAAAGTACTAATTGGATGGCGCGAAGAGCAGCAGCATCAAGGTGGAAAGCATGAGTTTCCGGGAGGAAAGGTTGAGCAGGGTGAAACACCCGAAGAAGCCTGTCGCCGTGAAATCTATGAAGAAGTGGGTATTGGTTTAAAAGATTGGCATCAATTTGATTATATTCACCATGAGTATGATGACATTATTGTCAATTTACATTTATTCCATAGTTATGTGCCTGATGAGCTATTAAATCTTATTCATCAACCATGGGCATGGTACACAAGGGAACAGTTACTTCACTTAAACTTTCCAAAAGCCAATAAAGACATCATAAAGCGACTCTATTGGCCTCATTTCATCAAAATCAGCAATATGCTTACATCTGTAGATAACAGTGAAACTTTATTGTATTGGCGTATAGAAGAAGATGGTTCTGATCAGAGATATTTAGAACAATTAAGTGCTTTAGATGAAAATCAGTTATCACACTTAATCATTAATATAGATATTTGGCAGCAATTGGACCTTGAGTTAAAAAAACAGATAAAGACCGTTCATTTAAAACAATCTCAGCTTATGAATTTGCATAAGGGTGATTTAACAGTGGGCGTACGTCATATTGCCGCTTGTCATGATGCAGTTTCTTTAAAGCAGGCTGAGCAGATTGGCTGTGATGCTGTTTTTATTAGTCCTGTAAAGCCAACAATGACTCATCCAGAAGCCGCGGCATTAGGCTGGGAGCGTTTCGCTGATCTAGCCCAAAATAGCCAAATTCCAGTTTTTGGATTGGGGGGAGTGCATCCTGATGATTTACCTACTGCACAGCAGCATGGTGCATATGGCTTAGCAGGCATTCGTAATTTTTAATAAGAAAATAAACAAGCATTAAAAGCTAGAGAGCTTTTAATGCTTGTTGTGCTTCTTGAACAGTTTTTTGATTATTGCGTTGTTGTCCAGCTTTTAAAATGGTTAGCCAAAGCTGTTTTTTCATGGCTTGGCTCTGAGCAAAGCTTAAACCACGTCGTGCTAAAGACTCAGCATTAGAATATTGCTGCTTATGATTTGCCGTAAGTGCAAGAAATAAATAAGTCTCAGCTGCTTGGGGCGCTAAACGCTGTGCTTGAAGCGCATAACGTTCAGCTTCTGACCATTGCTGATTTCTGTAAGCCTGCTCAGTTTTCTGCATTAAGACTTTAAATGCAGGTAACTGACTTCCATCATCACTAAAGCGTTGGAGCTTCTTTTGCTGTGGGACAATGACCTGTAAATTTTTGCGTTGAATTTCCGGATGCTCATAAGGTGTAATTTTTACACCCGTTGGCGTTTCCGTATTTTTCTTTACAGGTGGAGTTGGTGTTTTCTCTTTGGACTCAGAATGATCAGGCAAAGTTGTACAACCGACCATAAGTACAGCACCAATATAAAAAACACCTTTCTTAAACATATCCTACTTTCCTGTTAACACTTAGTTGTTATAACTACCACTTGAAATCACATGTGAGTTATTTGACAGATCTTGTTGCATCTGATTTTCACTATCACGAATATAGCTATCGGTATTATCCGGTTGAGAAGCTGGCGTTGTGTTATCACTTTGTGGCGTATATGTTGGATCAACTTGATAATAAGGCGCTGCACATGGTGTCGCACGATGTGGAACCGTATGGGTTAGCATCGGAATATACATAGCACCATTACAAGCCTGCGCAGATAAATCACCTGATGCACGATCAATCCATTGCCACTGTACAGTGTCTGGTTGACGTAGATTCACAGGCGTTTGGCGTAACTGTTTCATTACATTAGTCCACACTGGCAATGCACCAGATGAACCTGTTAGACCAGTAACATTGTTGTCATCTAAACCTAACCACACGACAGCCACATGATTACCTGAGTAACCTGCAAACCATGAGTCACGTGTATCGTTAGTTGTACCTGATTTACCCGCCAATTTTAAAGCTGGAGATAAGCTACTATAGGCTGAACGGCCAGTACCCGAAGACATCACCTGTTGTAAACCATAATTCATGATATAGCCAACAGATGGATCAATCGTCTGTTGCACCTTAAGACCATAACGGTCAAGCAGACGACCATTGGCATCTACGACAGATCGAATCGCACGAGTTGGATATTTAAAACCGCCTGTAGCGAAGTTTTCATAGATTCCTAGAACTTCCATTGGTGACATATTGACTGCCCCAAGGAAAATAGAAGGGTAGGCAGGAATTGTTGACTCAACACCAAACTTTCTTAAATTATTGGTAAATGTAGATAGACCAAACTCTTGACCCAAACGTACAGCAGAAAGGTTATATGAGTTCGCTAATGCTTCACTCAGGCTCACTACGCCATGTCCACCACCACTATAGTTTTTTGGTGTCCAGCTTTTACCACCATCTACAGGAACACTAATCGGAGCATCATCAATTTGGCTTGCCCAGTTATAACGTCCAGATTCAATAGCACTTAAATAAATCACAGGTTTCAACAAAGAACCCACTTGACGTTTTGCATCTAAAGCGCGGTTAAAACCAGTAAAATCTTGTGTAGAACCCACCGCTGCAACGAGCTCACCATTTTCAGGATGTGCAATCAGTACAGCGCCTTGTAAATTTTTCAAACGAGATGGATTACTACTAGCCAAACGATCTACTGAAGCTTTAAACGCATTTTGAACTTGAGTTTGAGTAATTGGATCTAAGGTCGTAAAAATACGTAAGCCCTGATTGGTTAAATCACTTTCTTGATACTCTGTACGTAATTGACGACGCACAATATCTAAAAAGTCTGGGAATTTTGCAGGACCTAAACTTGGTTTACTTAAGACATTTAAAGGACGTGTAATTTCAGTTTCATATTCGGCTTGAGTTAAATAACCCATCACGAGCATGTTATTTAACACGGTATCGCGGCGTTTTTTTGCACCTTCAGGGTTTTTCCAAGGGTTATATAAAGAAGGGCCTTGCACTAATCCTACTAAATAAGCTTGTTGTGCAACATTAAGCTCACGTAATGGTAAACCAAAATAAAATTGTGAAGCCAAACCATAGCCATTAATTGAGTAGCTACCATTTTGGCCCAGATTTACTTCATTTAAGTAGGCTTCTAAAATTTCATCTTTACTGTAATGTAGCTCAATGAGTAAAGCCATTAATGCTTCATTCACTTTACGTTTTAATGTGCGTTCAGGAGTGAGATAGAAATTTTTAACTAATTGTTGAGTCAGGGTTGAGCCACCTTGACGCTTTCCACCAGTAACATTACTGACCAAAGCACGAGCAGTACCGCGAATTGAAATACCATGATGATGATAAAAATTGCGGTCTTCTGTAGAAATTAAAGCTTCGATGAGTGGTTTAGGAACATTATTCAATTTAATGAGTAAACGGTCTTCATTGTGTTGAGGATAAATTCCTCCAATGAGTAGCGGTTCTAAGCGTGCAACGCCGGTTGAAGAAGGTTTGGTACTTCGAACATCAGCAACTTGGTCATTTGCAAAACTTAACTCTAAGACTTGTTCAGGTTCAACACTGTCGCCGTAGTCAAAACCACGTGTGTGAATATACATATTGCTGCCTTGAGCAACGTAACTTCCAGACTTGTCATAATTACTTGAAGTTTTGTAACCCAATAGTTTTAACTCTTGAGTGAAATTTTCTTGAGTAATAGGCGCGTTGTTATAAATTTCCAAAGGTCGTGCAAACACTTTGGCAGGAATATCCCACCGCTGTCCTTCAAATTTTTCACGGATAATATTATCTAAACGAATCAGATAGATACTAAGAGCAATAAAAGCACCAATGACCAAAATGGAAAAGATTAGTGCAAAGAAACCGATACCACGTTCAAACTTCATAAAAATGAGATAAAACCCTAACAATGTCTGTAATGATGCGATAGCTTGTCATCAATTTGCAATGATAAAACTGTGAATAATTGGAAAAGTTAGATTGAATTTTACAGCATCTTGTAGTTATGTTTTTTTAAATTAATCAGGTTAATGTTATTATAGGCAAGTATCGCAGCGGAGCTTACTCATTCGTGCAAATTTCACATAAGTCCTTCAGAAACGTCGGGTTAATCGGTCGACCAGACAAATCATCAGTTGTAGAAACACTCTGTTTAATTCATGATCATTTGTTGAACTTAGGTTTGAACCCCCTTTTTGATCAGGAAACAGCCGAATTAGTACCTTATGACCATGCACAGATAGTAAGCCGTCATTTATTAGGTGAAGTTGCTGATTTAGTTATTGTAGTTGGAGGTGATGGTTCTTTACTCCATGCGGCAAGAGCTTTGGTCCGTTACAATACCCCTGTAATTGGTATCAACCGTGGACGATTAGGTTTTTTAACTGATATCAAACCTTCAGAAGCCATTTTTAAACTTGATCAAGTCCTTCAAGGACATTTTCAACTTGATCGCCGTTTCTTACTTGAAATGGAAGTGCGAACAAATGGCGAAGTCATTTATGATGCAATTGCTTTAAATGATGTCGTTTTGCATTCGGGTAAATCGGTTCATATGATTGACTTTGAGCTCAATATTGATGGCCAATATGTTTATCGCCAGCATAGTGACGGTTTAATTGTTTCAACTCCAACCGGATCAACGGCCTATGCATTGTCAGGCGGTGGCCCAATTTTACATCCAAGTATGGACGCTATTGCACTAGTTCCAATGCATCCCCACACACTGTCATCACGACCTATTGTCGTCGGTGGTCAAAGCGAAATTAAGATTGTTATTCGCGAAAATCGGGTGTTACCTATGGTGAGTGCAGATGGTCAACATAGCATATCGCTCAATGTTGGAGATAGTTTACACATCCGCAAGCATCCATTTAAACTAAGTTTATTGCATCCACCAGGTTATGATTTTTATATGGCCTGCCGTACCAAGCTTGGTTGGAACCAAGATTTTGAATCTTTCCAAAGAGATGAATCATGAATATTGAACAAATGCTATCTATTTTAAACCCTGAGATTGTAGAGCGTTTAAAAACAGCAGTAGAAATTGGTAAATGGCCAAATGGCGTTGTTTTAACAAAAGAGCAGCGTGAGACTTGTATGCAAGCTGTAATTGCTTGGGAGTTAAAGAACTTACCAGAAGAACAGCGCAGTGGTTATATTGACCGTGGTACGAAAGAAGAGGGTGAGGTATGTGAAGATGATCATCACAAACACGAGCCAGAATTTAAACCAATTCGTTTTGTTTAAAGCCGCATTTTAGAATAAAAGAATAAATCGTATTAGCCTTTGCTATCGCGTGGGCGACATGGATGTCGCCTGTTGAGTAACAGTACAAGAACGTACTGTTTGCTCAACGAAAGATTTTTGTTACTTTTCATCTTTGAAAAGTAAGTATTGCCTATATGCAACAATATCGAAAAGACACGGTGTATAAGGCTGTATCAGTCTTTTTGGATAGACTTACGTGTTTCCCATAACACTTTTGCTTTCTGCATCGCCTCTTCAAAACTAGCAACAACGCCCATGGTATATAGTGCAATTCCGATGGTTTCTGTTACTGCCATTTCACCGTATTCATGGTGCTGTTGACCTACCCATACTTCTTTAAAAGTTGCTAAATCTAATTCTTCTTCAATTGGACTGCGTTCAGGTGTGAGCTTTGGCAACTCATGTTCATAGAGTTCACCATTTTTAATGCCACAAATGAGTGTTTTTGCATCTGGATTTCGCTCAAACTCACCACCTTCACCTTTAATAACTGCACTATTTTGATAGCCTAAGCGCAGTGCACTATGCTGATGAGAGGTTCTATAAGCTGGATGGAATATCGCTTGTAAGGTAGCTTTAGCATTAAAAGGATTGATTAAGCGGGCTAAAGTATGAATGGGCGAACGTAATCCCATTACATTTCTTAAAGAAATCAGTTCACTTAAAACTGGTGAAATCACATCTAAAGGTAAGTAGGCAAAATTTTGCTCTGCTAGTTGTGTACGTACTTCTTGTTCAGAATGGCAAATTTTATAATCTAAATATTCCAAAACTTGTTCAGTATAGACTCGGTTAATCGTATGTCCAGAAGCGCCGTGCATTACGATTTTATAGCCGTGATGAGCAAGCGTAAGGGCAGCTAATAAAAACCAAGGATAATGTTTACGCTTACCAGCATAAGATGACCAGTCTAAGTCAACCTCTAATGGCTGAAAATTGAGTTGATCTCTAGTGGCTTGAACAAATCCCGCGAGTTCATCAATAGATTCTTCTTTAACTCGAAGCAGCATTAAAAAAGCACCCAACTGAACGTCAAGAACCTCACCTTTTAAAATCATGGTAAAAGCTTGATAGGCTTCTTCATAACTCAGTGATCGAGATCCGGTTTTCCCCTTACCTAAAATACGGACATATTGAGCAAAGGGATGTTCAGCATCTTTATAGATATTACGTTTAGTATTCATGGTAATTCAAAACAGTAAAAATAAGGGGGTAGGCAGCTCAAAATGAAATGTCTACAAGTACTTATCAATATGACATAAAACGTAGCTGAAAAAATATCAAAAGTGTTTCTTATACTAAAGTCTTAGGACCACATGAGTGTTTTTTGCGCGTATTAGCCAAAAATTTAACCGAATCATAATTTAATTCGAGTACACTTTCTCGTGCTTTTTTGAGCACTCATATCATAATTTTCTGTGATTCTCCTATATCTTCAGCTTTTTATTGAAAAAGTAAGAGGTTATTTCTAACTACTCAAAGTGGTTAGAAACTTCAGGTATTCTCCTGTTTTAGAAAACAGCTTTTTTTGTTTTCATTGAGGTAGTAGGAAGGTTTTTTGTTTACAAAGAACCGTTTCCCTTTTGCGGTGTTCATGTGAAAGGTTAGGGCTGTGTATTCGTAAAGAATAGACGTTTCATTTTGGTATTTCCAACGGACTTGGAAATATAGATTGAAGTAAAGTTATGGCTAAAAAACCGATTTATAAATCACTTTATTTTCAAGTGATTATTGCGATTATTGCGGGTGTTTTGGTAGGACATTTTTCCCCAAGCACAACGCAAATTGTCAATGGTGTTGAACAGCATATCCCAGGTTTAGGTGAGAAACTCAAGCCATTAGGTGATGCCTTTATTCGTTTGATCAAGATGATCATCGCACCCGTTATTTTCTGTACAGTGGTGAGCGGTATTGCTGGCATGGAAAGCATGAAGTCAGTCGGAAAAACTGGCGGCGTCGCGTTGTTGTACTTTGAAGTTGTTTCAACAATTGCACTTCTGATTGGTCTTGTTGTAATTAACATTGCTAAACCGGGTGTAGGGATGAATATTGACCCTACAACTCTAGACACCTCGGGCATTCAAAAGTACGTCAGTTCTGGTGAGTCACAATCTACCATTGATTTCTTAATGCACATCATCCCAGATACGGTTGTTGGCGCATTTGCAACTGGTGAAATCTTACAAGTCCTTCTTTTTGCAATTCTCTTTGGTTTTGCTTTACATAAGTTAGGTGATGCTGGACGTCCAGTTTTAAAATTTATTGACCAAGTTGCACATGTGTTCTTTAACATTGTGAATATGGTCATGAAACTGGCTCCGATTGGTGCATTTGGTGCAATGGCATTCACCATCGGTAAATATGGCGTTGGTTCACTCGTACAATTAGGGCAACTCATTCTCTGCTTCTATATTACGTGTCTACTCTTTATCTTCTTGATCTTGGGTACAATCAGTCGTATGAGTGGATTCAGTATCCTCAAAATGATTCGCCTGATTCGTGAAGAGCTTTTAATTGTACTTGGTACATCTTCTTCTGAATCTGTTTTGCCTCGTATGTTACGTAAACTTGAAATTGCAGGTTGTGAAAAGTCTGTAGTCGGTTTGGTTATTCCAACAGGTTATTCATTTAACCTTGATGGAACGTCAATTTATTTGACTATGGCAGCAATCTTTATTGCTCAGGCAACGAATACTCAGCTTGATATTCAACATCAAATCACTTTGTTATTAGTACTCTTAATCTCATCTAAGGGTGCGGCGGGTGTAACTGGCTCTGGCTTTATTGTGATGGCAGCGACTTTATCTGCTGTAGGACATATTCCAGTTGCAGGTTTGGCATTGATTTTAGGTATTGACCGTTTCATGTCAGAAGCACGCGCTTTAACTAACCTTGTTGGTAACTCTCTAGCAACGATTGTTGTTGCTAAGTGGGTCGGGGCTTTGGATAAAGATAAATTAAATGAAGCCTTAAATAATCCAGAAGAAGTGGATAGAAAAATGCTTGAGCAGAAAAGTATAACTGCTGAAGCATCTCACTAAAAATAAATATTAATAAAAAGGAAGCTCAGGCTTCCTTTTTATTGGCTGACTGAAAAGTACAGTATTAATGAGCAGCTAAGCCATGACAGTTGTGAAAAAAATGATTAGCATGCACAGCATGAGATTAGATAAAACAATAAGCTGAAGGAAAATATTATGTTGGCATACGATGCAGATTTAGAATTATTCCGTGATAATTTTAAACGTTTTATGGGTGAGCATATTGCGCCACACTACGACCAATGGGAACGCGAAGGAATCATGCCTCGTTCAGTTTGGAATCAACTGGGTGAAAATGGCTATTTATGCGTGGATATTCCAGAAGAATATGGTGGTTATGGGGTTCCAACTTACTATTCATTAATGCTGGTTGAAGAATCTGCACGTGCCGGTTTTTGTGCATTATCGACAGCTATTTCTTGTCACTCTGAAATTGCTGCACCGTATATTTTACATATCGGGACAGAAGAGCAAAAACAATACTGGTTACCGAAAATGGTAACAGGTGAAGTTGTTGGTGCAATTGGTATGACTGAACCTGGGGCAGGCTCAGATTTACAATCAATGCGTACCAGTGCCATTTTGCAAGACGATCACTATTTATTAAATGGTTCAAAAACATTTATTTCAAATGGACAACATGCTGATCTTGTTGTGCTTGCAGTAAAAACTGATCCTCAAGCACGAGCAAAAGGTGTGTCATTATTATTAGCAGATACACATCTGGAAGGCTTTAAGAAAGGCACAAATTTAGACAAAATCGGCCTGCATTCTCAAGACACATCTGAGCTGTTTTTTGACAATGTGAAAGTACCTAAAAACCAGTTACTTGGTCAAGCTGGGCAAGGTTTTGCTTATTTAATGCAAGAGTTACCTCGTGAACGTACCGCAATTGCATCTACTGCAATTGGTGCAATTCGTGGTGCAATTGATTTGGCAACCGCTTATGTAAAAGAGCGCCAAGCATTTGGTCACCCCATTTCACAGTTCCAAAATACTCGTTTTGTTTTAGCACAAGCAAAAATTGATGAGCTTGCTACAGCGGCTTTTTATGAAAGAAATGTTGCCTTATATCAAGAAGGCAAACTAGATGTAGAAACGGCTGCGGCATTGAAAAGTTTCAGTAGCGATATGCAAATGAAGGTCGCAGACAACTTGCTCCAACTTTTTGGTGGTTATGGCTATATGACTGAATATCCAATTTCACGTTTCTTTGTAGATGCCCGTATCCAACGTATTTACGGTGGGACAAATGAAATTATGAAAGAAATCGTAGCGCGTGGATTAATTGGCAAAGCCTAATTAAGCAGAGAAAAAAACAGCCTGTCTTAGAACAGGCTGTTTTGTTTTTAACTATTTAGTCATTCTGTTGAATGACAGGATAGTCCTGTTGTTTCGGTAATTGCTGTAATGCATGATTCATCTTTCTTAAAAACTCATCGGCTTCATCTTGATGAAATGAATCTTCGGTGTATGCACTACGTTCTTGGATATTGATACTACAACCTCTTATTTTCATATTTTTAGGATTAAATGACCAGTCATTTGGATCCTTTAAAGTAATGTCTAAATCACTTTCACAGCTTTTCCATAGACGTAAAAAATCATTTGATAACTCTGTTTTAAATCCTTGTGCAGGATAGACTGAAAATCCTTTCATTTCGGGATTAGAAAACTGTATAAACATGTTTACTGGCATTCCACCCCAAATGATTGATGTATCTTCTGGTAAAGCAATGCCTGATAAATTTTTCTCTTTTAAAGCATGTGATTGCTCAAATTTCTGCCTGAAATGTTGCGACTGATAGGTCAGCTTGGTTTGGGCTGGGATTGGAATGCCACGAACTTGATTGTTGGCAGTCATCATATAGTACGGAGAATTATCAGTACCATTGCATCCTGCGATTAAGGAGCAACCGCCACAAGCCGTTAAACTAAAACTTGTAAGACCCAGTAAGCCTAAAACAATAATTTTATTCATTCTATTTTTTACTGTTGTTATGACATATTGGGTCAGTATAACCAATCTATGCATTAAGAGGTCTATCTTTAAGAATAATGAAATAATCAGCTTCAAATGTAATTATGTTTTACTTGGCTGGCTGCTGTAATGGCCCATCAAATAAAGATTTA
The DNA here is from genome assembly GCF_037027805.1 of Acinetobacter sp. 161(2023). Taxonomy (NCBI): domain Bacteria; kingdom Pseudomonadati; phylum Pseudomonadota; class Gammaproteobacteria; order Moraxellales; family Moraxellaceae; genus Acinetobacter; species Acinetobacter sp. 161(2023). The sequence continues at coordinate 114,664 of NZ_JAZEYD010000014.1, forward strand.
CAGCTTTCTAGGTCTTTGCAAGAAGCAAACATAAGTGCTTTTGGTAGACTTGCATACAAATTTGTAATGTGTTGTTCAGCCGGGTTATAAAAATGCCAATAAGTAAATTGATCTGAACGTTTATTTTCCAGAGCTTTAAAGAAATCTGTTTCGTTAAATTTATTATCAAGTTGAGTACGGGGTCCTCCTTGCTCATGTGTACCGACCGTGGTCAAAAGCATCGGAGAGTTGCTTTGTTTTTGACTCTGCCAATAGTTTAATTTTTGAAATAGCATGCCTTGATCAAACCAAAGAGAAGGGCTTGCAGCAAAGTAACGTTGGAATGCATTTGGCTTTTGAAAAAAATGATAAAGAACCAATAAGCCTCCAAAAGAATGTCCATATAGACTCTGTTGTTGACTATTATGAGTGGGTCTAGGCCTAATTTTGCAGAACCTGCCCCAATAGACTGGGCAATATTGGCAGCACTTGGAAAGGTTGCATTTCCGTCTAATATATAAAGTACTGGATAACCCTGTTGGGGTGGGGCAACGGGTGGTTTATAAATTTGAATAAGATAATCATGGCCTGTATTTTTAGATTTAATTTGAAATTGTGCCTGATTATTTTGAAAAACGATTTTTGATTGATTTTGTGTAGAAGTTTGAGCCAAAACAGAGCCGCTTATTAATGAGCTCAAAAGAAAACAGCAAGGTAAAAAGAAAAATGATTTATGCATAATGGGGAATAATAAAATTTATTACACAAATGATAAATGAAAATCATTATCAAATAAAGCAATTCAGGGAATGTGCGCAAAAAGGTTAATGAAAAAAGCTCTTACAGCTATATTGCCTAACAAATCAAAGCAGACTATTGTTATACTCTCGTTTAAAAGATGATTTTACTGAGGCTGCATTCTAATGATCAACGATGATCAAAACAAAACGACTTCTCTTAGTTTAGAACAAATTCGCGAAGATATTGATAGCGTGGATCAACAGATTCAAGAATTATTAAATCGACGCGCAAGCCTTGCTGAAGCTGTTGCGAAAGCTAAATTTGCTTCCGAAGAGAATCCTTTGTTTTATCGTCCTGAACGTGAAGCGCAAGTGTTGCGTAAAGTTATGGAGCGTAACCAAGGTCCTTTGTCTGATGTAACCATGGCGCGTTTGTTCCGTGAAATTATGTCTGCTTGCCTTGCTTTAGAAGCACCGCAAAGTATTGCATTTTTAGGGCCAGAAGGTACTTTTACTCAATCTGCTGTGCTTAAACATTTTGGTAAAGATGCGGTTGTACGCCCACTTCCAACGATTGATGAAGTCTTCCGTGAAGTGGAAGCAGGTAGTGCACATTACGGTGTAGTTCCCGTTGAGAACTCATCTGAAGGTGTTGTAAACCATACCTTAGATTGCTTTAAAACATCGAATTTAAATGTGATTGGTGAAGTTGAATTACGTATTCATCATCAATTTCTTGTTTCTGAAAATACACGTAAAGACAGTATTAAGCAGATTTATGCGCATCAGCAAACTTTGGCACAATGTCGCCAATGGTTAGATGCACATTATCCGGGTGTTGAGCGTGTTGCTTTAAACTCGAATGCAGAAGCTGCGCGCCGTATTCGCAACGAATGGCATTCGGCAGCGATCGCATCTGATATTGCCGCAGGTATGTATAACCTTGAAATCTTGCATAGCAATATTGAAGATAATCCAGAGAATACAACTCGTTTCTTAGTGATCGGCCGTGAAAAAATTCCACAAAGTGGCAATGATAAAACATCGTTATTGATTTCAGCACATGATCGTGCGGGTGCTTTATTAGAAATTTTAGCGCCATTTGCAAAACATAATATTAGCTTAACAAGTATTGAGACTCGTCCAGCATTACCTGAAAAGTGGGCATATGTATTCTTTATCGATTTAGAAGGTCATATCGAACAAGAGAATGTTGCTGCTGCGATTAATGATATTCGCCCAATGGTGAAAGAGATTCGTATTTTAGGTTCTTATCCTGCCGCTGTTCTGTAATCACTTATGTTGGAATAATGACATGTATCAAGATAAGCATGTCATTATGCTTAAAAACAAATTGCTCAATGGTTTAAATATCTTTGAGCAAAAGCAAAGTTGAAGTTATGTCACAACCCCTATTTAAAAAAGTTGCATTTATTGGTTTAGGACTCATCGGGTCGAGTTTAGCTCGTGTTATTGTTGCAGAAAAGTTGGCCACAACAGTTGTTGCATCTACACGTTCACAGAAAACTTTAGAAGATGCAAAATCACTTGGCTTAATAGAAGAAGGATTTTCTGATCCTGTTGAAGCCGTGAAAGGGGCTGACTTAGTCGTTTTAGCCTTGCCAGTGCGCGCTACGCAAAAAGTGCTTGAGCAGATTAAACCTTATTTGTCAGAAACCACGATTATAACTGATGTGGGAAGTACAAAAGGTAATGTCGTTGATGCAGCAAAAGCTGTATTTGGTGAAAATTTACCAGCAGGTTTTGTACCAGGGCACCCTATCGCGGGTAGTGAACACACGGGTGTTCATGCAGGTAAGGTTGACCTATTTGCAAATCACAAAGTAATTTTAACGCCGTTACCAACAAGCGCAGAATGGGCTGTTGATAAACTGATTCAACTTTGGTCAGCAGCTAAAGCTGAAGTCATTTGTATGGATGTTGCCAAGCATGATGAAGTGCTGGCGCACACCAGTCATTTACCACATTTAATGGCATTTAATCTGGTTGAGCAACTTGCAAACCGTGAAGATAATTTCGATATTTTCCGCTATGCAGCGGGTGGCTTTCGTGATTTTTCGCGGATTGCGGCTAGTGATCCTCAAATGTGGCATGACATTTTCTTTGCCAATAAAACAGCAATATTAAATGCTGTAGATGGCTTCGAAAAGCAACTTACTGTACTTAGAAAATTGATTGAAAACGAAGATTCTCATGCATTAATGGGATTGCTCGGTCATGCTCAAGCAGCACGTCAACATTTCAATCATATGTTAGCCAAAAAACCTTTAATGGAGAAAAATAAGGTGACACAGCAATTCAGTATCTTACCGGGAAATAAAACTTTTAAAGGTAAATTTACCGTACCGGGTGACAAATCTGTGTCACATCGCTCGATTATGTTTGGTGCTATTGCCGAAGGCACTACCCATGTAACGGGCTTTCTTGAAGGTGAAGATGCTTTGGCAACTTTGCAAGCTTTCCGTGATATGGGCGTAAGCATTGAAGGCCCAAAAAATGGTGAAGTGACCATTCATGGCGTAGGCATGCATGGTTTAAAAGCGCCAGCAAGTGCCTTGTATATGGGTAACTCTGGTACAAGCATGCGTTTACTTTCAGGCATGTTATCAGCGCAAAAATTTGATTCAGTGATGACGGGTGATGCGTCACTTTCTAAACGTCCAATGGAGCGTATTGCTAAGCCATTACGTTTAATGGGTGCGCAAATTCAGACTACAGGTGAGAAAGGTACACCACCTGTAAGCATTACTGGTGGTCAACAATTAAAAGCGATTCAATACGATTTACCTATGGCATCTGCTCAAGTGAAGTCTGGTATTTTACTTGCGGGCTTATGGGCAGAAGGTGAAATCTCTGTTACCGAACCAGAGCCAACTCGTGACCATACAGAGCGCATGCTTCGTGCATTTGGTTATGATGTTAAAACCGAAGGTAACAAGATCTCTCTAGTGGGTGGTGGTAAATTAGTAGGTACTGACATTCAAGTACCATCAGACATTTCATCTGCTGCTTTCTTTATGGTAGGTGCTGCAATTACTGAAGGTTCCGATGTTGTTCTGGAAGCTGTAGGTATTAACCCAACACGTACGGGCGTAATTGAAATTTTAAAACAGATGGGTGCTGACCTGACTGTTGAAAATGAGCGTATTGCCGGTGGTGAACCTATTGCTGATATTCATATTAAAGGCTCACGCACCCTTAAAGGCATTCATATGCCAGAAGACCAAGTGCCTTTAGCAATTGATGAATTCCCAGCTTTATTTATTGCAGCAGCTTGTGCCGAAGGCCAAACGGTATTGACTGGTGCGGCAGAACTTCGCGTGAAAGAATCTGACCGTATTCAGGTCATGGCAGACGGCTTAAAAATTATGGGCATTGACTGCACGCCAACTGATGATGGCATCATTATCGAAGGTAAGGGTAAGGCTGGTGACTGGTCGCCAATCTTTACAGGTGGTGAAGTTGAATCACACCATGACCACCGTATTGCCATGAGCTTTAGTATGGCAGGCCTTCGTAATTCTGGTCCGATTACGATTCAGGGTACTGAAACTGTGGCGACAAGCTTCCCAACTTTCACTGAGTTGGCGAATCGTGCAGGCTTAACGATCGAAGTTAGCCAATAACTTTTTACCTAACACATTTTATAATTGCTAACACAATAGCAACGGCAGCAGCGGGCTAAAGGCTTGGCTGCTGTTTGTTTATTGCTTATGCTAAGCGCAGATAATGATAAAAGTGTTAGGACAAAGGATGAAAAAATTACAATTTATTGCCAGTTGCCCAGAACATGGGGTGCTCGATCATCCGCCAAATGAATGCCATATCACTCAAGAATATGTAGCGGCTTTATTATTTAAACAATTGGGACATTATGGCTTTGATGCACAGCACATTGTGCATGAACATGAAAAAGTAGAAGTGAGTATTGATAATCATCTTTTACCCTTGTCGATTACTTGTCAGAAAACAGACCATGAAGGGCATTTAATGTGTGAAATCTCTGCCAATCCTGATGAAGAGCAAGATTGGTTTGAAAAGATTGAAACACAAAGCATCATTCGTCAGCTTGCACAGGCAGTTGAAAATAGTTTGAAAGCCGATCAGAGTTTCTCAGCATTTGAATGGAAAAACTAAAACATACACCTGTTAAGACTTATTTATGAAGTGCGGCTTTTTAGAAAAGTCGTACCATCTCTTTAGATTAAAGATAAAAATACAAAATCTTTCCTGAAATTCCTACCTATCTTTAATGCATTGTGTATATTGAAATTATTACGATATTTACATAATTAGAGTGTGGTTTTCATGACACAAGTTGATATTGCGGCGCTATCTCCTCAAGTGGTTTGGCAGCATTTTCAAACACTTTGCACTATTCCTCGTCCATCAAAGCATGAACAACAGCTTCGTGAGTTTTTACAAAACTGGGCGCAAAGTCGAAATCTAGAAACTTACGTAGATGAAGTTGGGAATTTGATTATCCGTAAGAATGCGACTGTGGGTAAAGAACATGTATCTGGAGTCATTCTTCAAGGCCATTTAGATATGGTCACCCAAGCCAATACTGGTACAGTACATGACTTCTTTAAAGACCCAATTCGTCCAGTCCTTGAAGATGGTTGGTTGATTGCCAAAGACACCACTTTAGGTGCTGATAATGGCATTGGGGTAGCCCTAGCTTTAGCTGTATTAGATTCAAATGATATTGCTCATGGGCCAATTGAAGTTCTTTTAACAGTTGATGAAGAAGCAGGTATGAGTGGTGCACGGCTTTTACAGGCAGGTGTATTAAAAGGAAAATGGTTATTTAATATTGATACAGAAGAGTGGGGCGAGTTATATCTCGGATGTGCTGGCAGTATTGATGTTGAAGTAGAGCAGCAGCTTAGTTATGAACCAATCCCTACAAATTTGAATATTGTGAATATTCAGGTGACTGGTCTTAAAGGTGGTCACTCTGGCGTAGATATTCATTTAGGACGTGGCAATGCCAACGTTATTCTGGCCCGCTTTTTAAATGAGTATTTAGCAAAACTTTGTGGACGACTTGTTGAGTTTACAGGTGGTACAGCTCGTAATGCTTTACCTCGGGAAGCAGTAGCAACCATTGCAATTTCGTCTAACCAATTATCCGAATTAGAAAAATTACTCTCTGAATATCAAACAGCATGGAAAAAACAGCTACAAAGTATTGATGACAATCTGCAATTAACTATTCAACCTACTAGCGTTGAAACGAATCAAGTGATTACTCAGCAACAGCAAAACGAGTGGTTGCAAGCTTTGGCAACAAGTCCTTACGGTGTTGCAAATATGAGTCAAGCTTTACCAGACGTAGTTGAGACTTCAAATAATATTGGGGTGGTAAAACTAAATCGAGAAGGTGGAAAAGCTGTTTTAATGGTTCGCTCAATGGTGAATCAAAAAGCTCAAGATTTTGCAGAAAAAATTCAGGCACATTTTAGTCAGTTTAATATCGCTTCTGCACTCACACCGTTAGTTTCAGGTTGGACACCAAATCCTGACTCGGCTGCTCTAAAATGCCTACAGCAGGCCTATCAAAAAGCATTTAATATTGAGCCGAATCTAAAAGTAATTCATGCGGGTTTAGAGTGTGGGATTATTGCTGAACATTATCCAGATTTACAGATGGTATCGTTTGGACCGGATATTCAAGGTGCGCATGCACCGGGTGAACGAGTCAAAGTGGAGACCGTAGAGAAATGCTGGAAGCTATTGGTAACGGCTTTGGCATCTGTAGAGTAGTTTTTACAAATAAGAAGCTCAATCATGAGCTTCTTAAACTTTAATCTTTACATGAAAATGATCTGGACTTAACTCGGTGAATTTAAAATCACAACGGATATAAGTTTACTCGATTTTTAGAAGTTGCCCTGTTTCACTTAAAGTAAACTGATCAAAATCATTTGCTAAATAAAAATGACCTTTATAAAACTGACGAACTTCTTCGGCAATAGCTTGCTGCCCAGCTTTATCCTGATGTCTAGGGCTAAAATGAGTCAGAATTAAATTATCCAGAGATTGTTGTTCTGCAAATTCAGCTACCATTTTTGCTGAGCTATGCATAGGGCCTTTGCCTACTTTATCTAAAACCGTTTGCAAGTAAGTCGATTCGTGAATAAGGAGTTGAGCATCTTTGCAAGCATCAGTTAATAGTTCAGGTTGGTCATTATCGCCACCTATAATTGCATGAACTTGTTGATTTTGAATTTTGATAAAGTCTTGAGCTTTTAAAGTTTGTCCCTCAAATTCAACATTGTAGCCTCGTTTTAAATGACCCCACATATCGCCTTTGGGTACACCAAGCTGAGTTAAAGTTTGGATATCTAACTTCTTCTGGGTAGATTTCATATAAATGCTAAAGGCAAAACTTGGAACACGATGGCTTAATGGATGTCCCTGAACTAATAATTCATCGGTGATCTGCTGTGGCTCGATTGCTTCATTAACATCAATAAATTTAATTGGATAGGGTAAATGCAAATCTGTAAGTTGAGCAGTGATGTTAAACCATTGTTCAATTTCTTTCGGTGCAATCACTATTAATGGTTTAGTACGTGCATTCATGCCTGCGCTTGCCAGTAAACCAACTAGGCCATAACAATGGTCGCCGTGAACGTGTGTAATACAAATAGCAACTAGGTTTTGTAGAGAAAGTCTGGCTTGCTGAATGCGGTGCTGAGTACCTTCACCAGCATCAATTAAAACCCAGTCCTTATTTTTACTGTTGCGGACTGCTAATCCTGAAACATTACGTGTCAGGGTGGGTACACCTGAAGATGTGCCTAAAAAAGTAAAATGAAGCATATTTTTGGAATTTTTAGAAAAATAAGTATTGCCTATTATAGGCACTTATAAAATTTTATCGAAATTATGATGAATAAATAATAGCGACCGAGTGAAAAAATGTTTGGCTCGTTTTGGATTAAGTTGGAGTAATTTTTAGTAGTTACAGGGCGTATGAAATGATGGACATAGACTCAATCTATGCCCATCAAATTACAGTTTATTTCATGATAATAAAGCGTGTAATGATTTGACGAAGCTGTTTTAAATAGCCTGTAAAGAAGTGATTGGCGCCTGGTAAAATCGTAATTGGATGCTTCTGTGGTTTTGCCCATGCAATAGCATCTGAAAGTAAGGTAATGTCATCTTGCTCACCATGAATGAGTAGAATATCACCTTGAATTTCAGGAGTTTTATAGTGGCGCAAGCCCACTACAGTAGCCGTTGGTAAACCACATAAAATTAACTGTACAGGTCGTAATTCAGGATTAAGCTGTGCAAAGCATTTTGCCATAACATGTGAACCGAAACTAAAGCCACCTGCATAGAACGGTAGACCTTCGTGAAGCTTACGAACATGTTCAATTACAGCTAAGATATCTTCAGTCTCACCATGGCCTTCATCATGAATACCTTCACTGCCGCCTAACCCACGGAAGCTAGGACGGTAAACAATGCAACCATATTCATTAAAGATTTGGGTTAACAGGACAGGGACTTTATGTTGAGGGGTTCCACCTTGCAATGGATGCGGATGACAAACTACCGCAAAGCCTTTGATTTCACCTTCAGGGCGGTCAACGAAAAGTTCAATTTTACCTACTGGACCCTGGATGAAAGTTTGCTCAGACATATAAGAACCGCTAAATAACAATACGTGATGCTATTTTACCGATAGTCGTCATTGAAAACACGAGTTAGCATTAAAAAATATCTACTGTTATAGTTGGTATTAAGAATAATTTTTTCAGGTTATGTATGCTTGCTTTAATTTCTCCTGCAAAAACTTTGGATTATGAAACAGCGTTACCTACAGATGAGTTTACTCAACCTCGCTTGTTAAAACACTCAGCACAATTAATTGATGTTAGCCGTAAACTTTCTGCTTCGGAAATTGCGAGCTTAATGAGTGTCAGTGAAAAAATTGCCACATTGAATGCAGACCGATTTAGAGATTGGAAGCCCGAGTTTGATTTTTCAAATGCTCGTCAGGCAATTTATGCATTTAAAGGTGACGTATATACGGGTTTAAATGCATACCATTTAAACGATAAAGATATTGATTTTGCACAGCAGCATTTACGTATGCTATCTGGCTTATATGGTTTATTGCGTCCTTTAGATTTAATGATGCCTTATCGTCTTGAGATGGGTACTAAATTAAAAAATTTACGTGGCCATAATTTGTATGAGTTCTGGGGTGAAATTATCACAAACCAGATTAATGAAGATTTGGCAGTAATAAATTCTGAATTACTTGTAAACCTAGCTTCAGATGAGTATTACAAATCGGTCAATGAGAAGAAAATTAAGGCTGAAATTGTTAAGCCTGTTTTCCTTGATCAGAAAAATGGTAAATATAAAGTCATTAGTTTCTATGCGAAAAAAGCACGCGGTTTAATGGCTCGTTTTATGATTGAAAACCAATTAAATAAAGCTGAAGACATCAAAGCGTTTAATACCGATGGATACTACTTTGATGCTGAGAATTCATCAGCAAAAGAACTGGTATTTAAGCGGGACGAACAATAATCCTGAGTATGGTTAAGATATGATGATGCAGCTTTATTTATCAAAATTGGAACATGTTTGGTTTGAGCTGCATCAGCATTATCAATTTTCTGAGCCGCAAAAAATCTTAAATATACTCATCGCTGCTTATAGTGAAAAGCAGCGGGCTTATCATACTGTTCAACATATATATGAATGCTTAAATCTGCTTGAGTCAATTCGATCAGAATTAAATGATCCTTATGCCGTGGCATTGGCACTTTGGTTTCATGATGTTATCTATGACCCACAAGCTAAAGACAATGAGCTTAAGAGTGTTGATTTATTTGAACAATGTATGGTTCAAGATTTACCAGTAAATACAGTTCAGAAAATAAAGCGTTGGATTCTTGCTACTCAAAAGCATATATCAACCGATGAAACGGATTTACAGTTTTTATTGGACATAGATTTAGCTATTTTGGCAGCGGCCCCAGAGCGTTTTATGCAATATGAACAGCAAATTCAGCAGGAATATGCTTGGGTCGATCCGGAAGTATATTCAATTAAACGAAAAGAAGTTTTAGTGCATTTTTATCAGTCTGAGCCACTTTATCAGACTGGCTATTTCCAAAAGAATTTTGAGCTCAATGCCAAGCAGAACTTAAAGCAAATATTAGAATAGCCTAAGCTAAATATAAGGATTTAGATCTGTCGATTAAAATAAAGTGATATAGATTTCTAGTCTTTTTTGAAAAGTGAAATGGTTACATAAGAGAAGAGAGGAACCACTGAAAAAAGGAGTGATTCCTTAGAAATAAATTATTTAAAGAAATAACCTGTTTCTGGTGAGCTTGCATTTGCCATACGTTTGCGTGGCATACGACCCGCTAAAAATGCTTCACGACCCGCTTCAACAGCTTTTTTCATTGCAGAAGCCATCAAAATAGGGTTTTGAGCAGCTGCAATTGCTGTATTCATTAGCACGCCGTCACAACCAAGTTCCATAGCAATAGCTGCATCACTTGCTGTACCAACGCCTGCATCTACCAAAACGGGTACTTTTGCATTTTCTTTAATAATTGAAATAGTGTGAGGATTTAAGATACCTAAACCTGAACCAATAAGACTACCTAAAGGCATGATCGCTACACAGCCCATACTTTCAAGTTCTTGAGCAATGATCGGGTCATCAGAGGTATAGACCATAATCTCAAAACCGTCATCAATCAAAGTACGAGCCGCTTTTAAAGTCTCGGTTACATTTGGATATAAGGTTTTTTCATCGCCCAAAACTTCAAGTTTTACCAAGTTATGACCGTCTAGAAGTTCACGCGCTAACATGCAAGTACGTACTGCGCTGTCAGCATCAAAACAACCTGCGGTATTTGGCAAAATTGTATATTTTTCTGGTGGAATAACTGAGAGTAAATTCGGTTGATCTGGATTTTGTCCAATATTCACACGGCGGATTGCGACAGTTACGATTTCTGCACCACTCGCTTGAATGGCTAAATCTGTTTCATTTAAGTCTTTATATTTGCCAGTTCCTACCAATAAACGAGATTGAAAAGAACGTGAACCAATAATGAGAGGGGTGTCTTGCATGGATAACTCCGACTTAGCCGCCGCCAACAGCGTGAATAATTTCGATACGGTCATGTTGAGCAATAGTGATTTGCTCTAATTTGCTTTTAGAAACGATTTGCTGATTGTGTTCGACAGCAAATCGTTTTCCTTCAAGTGCCATTTCCTGAATAAGTTGCAACAGGTTTTGACAAGGCGTGTCCGTTAATTCGCCATTTAAATAAATTTGCATGATCACATTCCAATTATTTTGCGTATTTGAGGGCATTCCAAGCCAAAACGAGCCATCCAGCTATCATGAATGCTCCACCAATTGGGGTAATTGCCCCTAAAATTCGCGGTAATCCAAGCGCCATGATATAGAGTGAGCCACAGAAGAATAAAATACCGATCTGAATCAATATGAACGGCAATTTAATGGGGAACGTAATGATGACTTTGCTTAAAATACCAAGTGCTAGAAGACCTAAAGCATGGTAGAAAAAATAGTCGGTTGCAGTATGCCACCAAACAAGTTGCTCAGGACTCGCATGAGCTTTAAGACCATGTGCTCCAAAAGCACCCAACATGACTGCAAAGGCAAGATTAAGGGCTGAAATGGCAATCCACATAACAAAAAACGCAAATGAATAATGAAGGGCAACGTTATCATAGATTGGGTTGGCTAAACATAGCCAGATAAAACAAAAGGGCTAATCGCCCTTTTATTTTTAAACTTATTTTAGCTTGCAGACATGGCAATTTTAATTTTTTCCATTGCATTCTTTTCAAGCTGGCGAATACGTTCTGCTGATACATTATATTCGGCCGCTAATTCGTGGAGAGTAGACTTGTCATCATCTAACCAGCGACGTTGTAAAATGTTGCGCGAACGGTCATCTAACTGATCCATTGCATCATGTAGGGCAGATGTACTTTGCTCTTCCCAGTCCTCATTTTCGACTAAACGAGCTGGATCGTAGCGGTTATCTTCAAGATACAATGCAGGTGCAGTATGTGGGGTGTCATCGTCGTCGTCGCCTTGAGCTTCGAAAGCAGCATCATAAGCGGTTAAACGACCTTCCATTTCCAGAACTTGTTCTGCAGTAACATTTAAGTCATTCGCAATCGATTGAGCTTCTTCGAGCGTTAATTTTTTACTCGATTTTTTTAAACTACGTAAATTGAAAAATAATTTACGCTGAGCTTTGGTCGTTGCAATTTTGACAATACGCCAGTTACGAATAACGTATTCGTGAATTTCTGCCTTAATCCAGTGGACGGCAAAAGATACAAGACGCACGCCCATATTTGGGTCGAAACGCTTCACGGCTTTCATTAAGCCTAAATTACCTTCTTGAATAAGGTCGCCTTGTGGTAGGCCATAACCTGCATAGCTGCGCGCAATGTGAACGACGAAACGTAAATGCGACATTACCAGCATTTTTGCGGCATCAAGATCTTGGTCATAATAATAACGATCAGCAAGTTCTTTTTCTTGCTCGGCCGTTAAAATAGGAATCTGATTGACAGTACTGATATATGCACCAAGGTTTACACCGGGCGCAGACAATGACAGGGGCATCAATTGATTGCTGCTGTCACTCATGATTTCTCCTTGTAGGATCGGATGGGATAACCAATAAATTCATCTTAATTTGAATCAGCTTCATAATTAAGGAAAATTGGGTAGAGAAATGTAAAATTTTATGCAATTTCTAATCTTTTAGTTTATCAAAGAATCATTGAGTTTCAATTAAATAGTGAAATTCTCTTTCGGATATATGTGTTGTCTGACACATAAAATGATGTAAACCACAGTAACGAGTTACATCTATTTCACTATGAGGGTCAGAAGATTTTAATAAGAATAGCTGTTTACCCGATACTTTTTTCAGTTCGCGTTTTAGCATTAATAACGGCATTGGACACGGTTGGCCCAAGGCATTAATTTCAATAAGTGCTGTAGTAGAAGAAGTGTTGGTCATTCATCATCAAAACAACTAAAAAGATTATTCTAACAAATTTTTTTATAAACGCTGCACATTTTATAAAAGAAGAAACAAGCAATTACCTATAAGAAATATTGTAATAAGCTGTTTAAAAAAAGGACTAAAAAATAGGGGGAATAATTGAAAAAAATTCTATTAATTGTCATAAACCCATGGTAAGCTCGAACCGTTTTAAGATTTACCGCACATTTAAATTGGTTTAAAAATCTTATAACAAATGGATGTAACCGGAAATTGTTGATAGTTTTACAGAATGATTACAAGCTTTAAGATTATAAATATTTTAAACACTTGTTTGCTCTGCTGTTTGCAACACCGGAAGGTCCTTTTTTCAACATCTGAGGATTGACTTATGACAGCTCGCGAACAAGGCGTAGTAAAGTGGTTTAACGACACTAAAGGTTTTGGCTTTATTCAACGTAACGGCGGTGACGATGTATTCGTTCATTTCCGTGCAATCGCTGGTGACGGCCACCGTTCTTTACGTGATGGTCAACGCGTAGAATTTAGTGTAGTACAAGGTCAAAAAGGTTTTCAAGCTGAAAATGTTCAGCCTTTAGACTAATTCATCATTTTTTGATGAATCATGGACGCTCCAATTTTTGAATTGGGGCGTTTTTGTTTATAATGATCTTCTCACTAGAGAGATTGTTTGTTAGAGCACGTATTTATGACATCTGGTTTTGAAACCTTGAATTTACATCCGCAACTTAAAAAGGCGATTGATGCTTTAGGGTTTAAGCAAATGACCCCGATTCAGCAAAAGGTTTTAAAATATACGTTGGGCGGGCATGATGCAATTGGTAGAGCGCAAACAGGAACAGGTAAAACTGCTGCTTTCCTGATTAGTGTCATTAATGACTTATTACATAACCCGATTCAAGGGCAGCGTTTTCGTGGTGAGCCACGTGCCTTGATTTTGGCGCCTACTCGTGAGTTGGCATTGCAAATTGAAAGCGATGCGAAATTACTCACAAAATTTTCAGATTTACACATCGTGACACTGTTAGGTGGCGTAGATTTTGATAAGCAAAAGAAACAGCTAGACGCTAATTTTGTCGATATCATGGTTGCCACTCCTGGGCGTCTAATTGATTTTGTAGAACAAAAAGAAGTTTGGCTCGATCAAATTGAATTTCTTGTCATTGATGAAGCTGACCGCTTATTGGACATGGGTTTTATTCCTTCTGTAAAACGTATTGTGCGTTTTTCCCCACGTAAAGAAGAACGTCAAACCCTCATGTTCTCGGCTACTTTTAGTTATGACGTGCTTAACTTGGCGAGACAATGGTTGTTTGAGCCAATCACTGTTGAAATTGAGCCTGAGCAAAAAACTAATAACGATGTTGAACAACGTGTTTATGTCGTGGCTAAACAAGATAAATATCGTCTGCTGCAAGATATTTTGCGTGAAGAACCTATCGATAAAGTGATGATTTTTGCGAATCGACGTGATCAAGTACGCCGTCTTTATGATCATTTAAAGAGAGATGGGTATCGGGTCGGGATGCTTTCAGGTGAAATTGCCCAAGATAAACGTTTAAAAATGTTAGACCAGTTTAAACAGGGTAAAAATAATATCATGATCGCAACGGATGTTGCAGGCCGTGGTATTCATGTTGATGGCGTATCTCATGTGATCAACTATACTTTACCAGAGCAATCAGATGATTATGTGCACCGCATTGGTCGTACAGGTCGTGCTGGGTCACAAGGTGTAAGTATTAGTTTCTTATCTGAAGATGATGCTTTTTACTTGCCAGAAATTGAAAAAGCAATTGGTAAGAAATTGCCATTAACCCGATTAGATGGTTATTGCTAATAAAAAAAATCCCAATCATCTGATTGGGATTTTTTTTGATTAATTAATTTTACAATAGAAAGTAAGGGTTGTTTGATAATCATCGTCTTTTGCTAGAGATGCATTTTTACCAGTCAAGGTGCCAATCACACCAGCAGCAGCTTCAACCATTTGACCTGTTTTCTCGCTTACTACATCTTTTAATACACCGTGGTATGTTGTTTTTTCATCTACCACAACAGGGCTGGTGCTTTTTGAACAAGTTTTTTGAGCGGCAGTAATCGCATTATTTTTTGCAATTAGATTTGTTTTACCAATGCCTGTAACTTCAAATTGATTATTTTCTTTTTGAACAGCCAATGTGTTTTTAGGGGTAGTGGCACAAGCACCTAGTAATAAAACAACACTGCTCAACGCACTCGCTAAAATTATTTTTTTCATGTTTCACCTAATATCGTTAATCGTCAAAAGATCTCACTATTTGAACACAAGTTTTCTAATTGATTTTGAAGACGTTGTATAAGTTTTGATGTTTTGTCTTAGAAAAATGTCAAAGCGTGAACTCGTTATTTTTATGTTCTAGATACAATGGTGGATTATATGTAGATTATGCTAATCTATTTTGAATTTTTTGAGTTAGATCAATATTAATGACGGATTCAGCAACACAGATAATTCATCAAAATATTCACCAACGTCAATCTATTGGTCAATTGATTGAGCCTGCACCAAATGCAGATCAATTAGAGTTGGCTTTTCAAGCTGCTTTAACTGCTCCTGACCATCATAGACTTAAACCAACACGTTTTGTCGTTATCGAAGCTGAAAAACGTGCTGCATTTGGTGAGGTTTTAGCAAAAGCATTGGCCGATTTGGGTGAAACTGATTCAGCACAGCTTGAGCGGGTTAAGCAACATCCTTTCCGCGCACCTTTACTCATTTTAGCGCTTACACAATTGCAAGATCATCCTAAGGTTCCGCATTTTGAACAGATTTTAAGTACTGGAGCTGCCGTACAAAACCTTTTATTGTCTTTACAAGTTCAAGGTTTTTCTACGATGTGGCGTAGTGGTGCTGTTGTTGAGTCAAATTGGTTAAAACAGCATCTAGGATTGCAACCACATGATTTGATTTCAGGTATTATTTATGTGGGCACGGCAGCTAAAGCGATTGCACCACGTGCAGATATTGAAAGTAAAGAATTCGTAAAAGTTTGGCAGGCATAAAAGTCTGTAGAAGTAAGAAATAGGATAATAAAGCATGACTGAATTTAAGTTTACAGATTTAGTGGAACCTGTTGCGGTCGATAAAAAAACGGCATTACGTATTACTGTTTTAGGTGGAGGCAGCTTTGGTACGGCTATGGCGAATTTAGCTGCACGTAATGGTTGTGACACCATGATCTGGATTCGTGATGCCGAAACAGCAGAAGAAATCAATAAAACGCATATTAATAAACGTTATTTGCCAGACTTTGTTTTAGAGTCCTCATTGCGCGCTGTGTCTGACCTGGAACAAGCAGTGTGTGATCGAGATATTATTTTGGTGGCAATTCCTAGTCATTCATTTCGTGATGTATTAAAACAAATTGCGCCTTTTATTACTGCACAAGCGGTTGTCTCTCTAACGAAGGGCGTCGAGGCTAAAACTTTTAGCTTCATGAGCGATATTATTCGTGAAGAATTGCCAGAAGTTCCTTATGGTGTGTTATCTGGACCAAATCTCGCTAAGGAGATTATGGCAGGTATGCCATCTGGTACTGTTATTGCCAGTGATTCTGAACTCGTTCGTTATGCTGTGCAGCATGCTCTTCATAGTGCTTTATTCCGAGTCTTCGGTAGTGATGATGTGCATGGCGTTGAACTGGGTGGGGCACTTAAAAATATTTACGCCGTTGCAATGGGAATTGGAGCTGCTTACAAGATTGGTGAAAACACCAAGAGTATGATTTTAACGCGTGCTTTGGCTGAAATGAGTCGTTTTGCAGTTAAACAAGGTGCAAACCCATTAACGTTCTTAGGTTTATCTGGTGTTGGTGATTTATTTGCAACCTGTAATAGCCCTTTAAGCCGCAATTATCAGATTGGTTATGCTTTGGGTTCAGGTAAAACACTTGATCAGGCGAGTAAAGAGTTGGGGCAAACTGCTGAAGGAATTAATACGATTGTTCAGGTACGCGGTAAAGCAGAAGAACTAGACGTATATATGCCTATTACCAATGCTTTATATGAAGTTATCTTTGAAGGGGCGCCTCCTTTAAATATTGCCTTATCTCTTATGAAAAATGGACACCGTAGTGATGTTGAGTTTGTTTTACCTCATCATGAAGTCTGAAGAATAAATGTCATAAATTACGGTTATAATGCAAGAATTATTGACAAGGAATATTTATGCAACTGACATTAGTTCGTCATGGGGAAGCCGCTCCTCCAGTGAATGGTAATGACACTAAACGTCCACTGACCGCTCGTGGACATGCTCAAGCTGAGCAGACAGCAACATTTTTAAAAGATATTGTTAAGCCTGATATTTTTGTAGTTAGTCCTTTATTACGTGCTCAAGAGACATTGGCGCATATTCAAGCTTATTTTAAAGATGTTCCTGTGCTGTTGTGCGATAAAATTAAACCAGATGATAATGCGAAAGAAGCAGTGGAGTGGTTGTCTCAGATTCCTTATGAGTCAATTGTAGTCGTGTGCCATATGAATGTAGTAGGGCATATTGCCGAACTACTGACACATGAGAACTTTAATCCATTTGCACTTGCCGAAGCTCGAGTTTACGATCAGGCTGTTATTGCAACTGGTTTATCAACACAAAAAAATAGTTTTATACCCACAATATAATTAAAAGGTCATTTAGCTCATTATGCTGTATTTATGGATGCCTGAAACCAATGGAATATGGCATTGGTCTAACGGAGAAAACTGGTTGCAGGCAGCAAGTCTTGATCAATTAATTCAAGACTTGCAATTACATCAAGGAAAAGAAGCTGTCATCTTTTTCCCTAGTCGTCATGCTCAGGTACTCCAGCAGCACATGGCAAAGTCTCATTACAAGCAACTAGGGGCAGATGGTGTTAAATATTTGCTTGAAGAATTTGTAACTTTACCTATTGATCATATGAAAGTAGTTCATCATTTTCATGCTGATCAATTAACCGTATTGGGTGTGGCAAAAACAACAGTGGAAACATGGCAACATGCAATGGCTTTGCTGCCTATTAAACTCGTTGCTTTATTGCCAGACTTTCTGATTTTACCGGAACCTCAAGAGCAGCAAGTGGTCGTATGTAATATTGACCAGAAATTACTTGTGCGTGAAAGTAAATGGGTGGGTAATTCACTAGATGATTTAGCCTTGTTTTTAGAGTTCCAGCCAGTTGAAACACACTACCAATATAGTGGTTTGACCTCAGAGCAGCTCGAAAGCCTGATGGCAGCATCAAGTGCTGAGCAGCGTTCAGAATTTATTTATCAATTTCAGGCTTTAGATAAACCTAAACAGCATCCTTTTAATGTTCTACCTAAAGCTAAAGGGCAAGAACAAGCTGTTTCTGGTTATTGGAAAGCATGCGCTGCAATTGTTTTAGCAATTATAGTGGTTCAGTTTAGCTATGATTTGTTGCGATGGGTAAAGTTAAAAAGTGTGGCTAATCAAACCTCTGAGCAGACAATTGAGCAATATAAACATTGGTTTGGTCCTTCCAGTCGTGTAAATGAGCAAAATATAAAAAGCCAATTTGAAAGTCATTTACGCATGAGTAAGCAAGGTGATACACAAGCGCTTTCTTTATTAAGCCGTGTTGGTCCTATTTTAATGCAAAGACAAATTTTAGCTCAGCAATTAAATTATGATGCTTCAACACTATCTATGGCATTAAAAGCAAAGTCGGCAGACGATTTGCAAGCTTTAACTCAGCAACTTAACCAGCAGGGATTCAAAGCTGAGTTAGGTAATGTTCAAGCCAATGGTGGTGGGGCAATTGGGGTGGTGAAAATACAATAATGAAAATGATAACTCAATTGCAAAACCGCTTTGATCAGTGGGTTGAGCAGATCGTTCAATATTTAGACCGTTTAACTCTGCGTGAGCGGGTGATGGTGGTCTTTACTACAATTTTTGTTGTGGTTGCCATTGTGGGGGCTTCTCTCTGGAAAATCCATTCCTTGGCAGAGCAACAACAACAACGGTTAAATGATTTAAAAGATTTGATGGTATGGATGCAGAGTAATGCCGTTACCATGAAGCCAGCGAATGAGCTCGAATTAGGCCAATCGGAAAAAATACAACGATTAGCTCAGCAACAAGGCTTAACGGTTACTTCTCAACAAAATGGCGAGCAGTTACAAATTATTGTTACTCATCAGAATTACGCAATTTTAGCGAACTTTTTAACCCAGCTTGCACAAATGGGCTTAAGTATTCAAAAGATGGAAATGGTTTCAAGTGACGGACAGATTAAATTAACAGCGACGGTTCAATAACATATTAAAATATGGTGTTCTTAAGCATGGTGTTTTGTGCTACCTGTGCCTATAATATGCCTACCTAAAATCAGTAGACTGTGATTGGTATGTTATATTCACTTGCTCGCCCGATGTTGTTTAGTTTAGCACCAGAGCGTGCCCATGAATTAACATTATCTATGCTTGATAAAGCACATAAGTTCGGCTTGCTACGCCAGAGCGTAGAATCAAAACCAACAACTTGTATGGGAATTGAATTTCCAAATCCGGTAGGTTTGGCGGCTGGGCTTGATAAAAATGGCGCACATATTGATTCTTTAGCTGGACTGGGGTTCGGTTTTATTGAAATTGGAACAATTACACCTCGTCCTCAGTCGGGTAATCCGCAGCCGCGATTGTTTCGTATTCCTGAGGCGAAAGCCATTATTAACCGTATGGGTTTTAATAATGATGGTGTTGATAAACTTGTTGAAAATGTCAAAGCTTCAAAATTTAAAGGAATTCTAGGTATCAATATTGGTAAGAATGCAGATACGCCTGTAGAAAAGGCTGTTGATGATTACCTGATTTGCCTTGAGAAAGTCTATAACTACGCATCTTATATTACCGTTAATATCTCATCTCCAAATACTAAGAACTTAAGAAGTTTACAAAGCGGTGATGCATTAACTGAATTATTGCAAACATTAAAAGAAAGACAACTTGAGCTTGCCGAGCAATATAATCATTATGTTCCTTTAGTTTTAAAAGTTGCACCTGATTTAACAGCAGAAGATGTTGAGTTTATTGCAGCGCAATTATTGCAATTTAAAATTGATGGTTTAATCGTTACCAATACGACTTTATCTAGAGAGGGTGTAGAAAATCTTCCTTATGGTAATGAGTCGGGTGGTTTGTCAGGTGCGCCTGTTTTTGAAAAAAGTACCGAATGCTTACGCTTATTTGCCCAAACGTTAAAAGGACAAATCCCACTCATTGGCGTGGGTGGAATTTTGTCGGGTGAACAAGCAGCAGTCAAACAGCAAGCTGGTGCAACACTAGTACAGATCTATAGTGGACTGATTTATACCGGTCCTATATTAGTAAAACAATGTGTTGCAGCTATGACCTAAGTGAATATGAACACAATTGATATCATTATTCTCATACTTTTGCTCATTGGGGGGCTAAACGGTTTGCGACAAGGATTTATTAAAGCCTTTGCGAACTTGGTAGGATGGATCATTGCATTAATTATAGGTGCAAAATATGCTGTCCTCCTTGCGCCGTCCATGTCGGGTTTAAGTCATGATCCGGTTGTTCAAAAAATTGCAGCTTTCGCATTTATAGCACTTATGATCATTGTTTTAACATGGATCGTCACTGCATTTTTAAATGGCCTCTTGAAAAGTTTGAAATTGGGGCCATTAAATCGTTTAGCAGGTGGTGCTTTTGGTTCCTTAAAAGGCTTGTTGGTTGTGTTGATTACAATGCAGGGCGTAGGGCCTTGGGTTGAAAATTCAGCAAACTGGAAACAGTCCATACTTATACAATTTTTACTGCCTTATGCGCCTTTAGCGACTGAGTTGTCTAAAGATGCAGCAAGTGAGGCATTTCATCAAATAACATCTGGAGGTAGTGCATCAAGCACCCCTTCAAAAACAATGGACGAATCGGAAAATTTAGAAAATCGATCCGACCATTCGACAAAGAATCCTTTTTATTAATTCCTAGCTTGTCTGCGAGGTTGCTATGTGTGGAGTTGTTGGTATAGCCGGTAAATCGCCAGTGAACCAAATGTTGTTTGATGCTTTAACGATGTTGCAACATCGTGGGCAAGATGCAGCTGGAATAGTAACCTGCCATGAAGGCCGTCTTTTCCTTCGTAAGGATAACGGCATGGTGCGTGATGTTTTTCATACTCGTCATATGAGAGCATTACTTGGTAATTATGGTATTGGCCATGTACGTTACCCAACTGCTGGTTCTGCTAGCAGTGCTGAAGCACAACCATTTTATGTGAACTCACCTTACGGTATTACGCTTGCGCATAATGGTAATTTAACCAATGCCGAAGATATTCATGATGATCTGTTTAAAACAGATTTACGTCATATGAACACGGACTCTGACTCAGAAGTTCTTTTGAACGTATTCGCACATGAGTTGCAGAAGAACGGTACTTTAAACCCTACACCAGATGATATTTTCCACACAGTTACTCGTGTACACGAGCGCTGTCTAGGTGCATATGGCGTAGTGGCGATGATTACTGGTCACGGTTTAGTTGGTTTCCGCGATCCAAACGGTATTCGCCCACTGATCTATGGTTCACGTATGACTGAACAAGGTGAGATGGAATATATTATCGCTTCTGAATCAGTTGCTATTACAGCTCTTGGTTTCAAAATTGAGCGTGACATTGAACCAGGTGAAGCAATTTTTATCACTGCTGATGGTGAATTGTACTCAAGACAATGTGCAGCTCATCCAAAATACCGTCCATGTATTTTTGAATATGTTTATTTTGCGCGTCCTGATGCCATTATTGACGGAATTTCAGTTTATAAAGCTCGTTTGAAAATGGGCGAAAAGCTTGCTCATAAAATTTTACGTGACTGGGGCGAAGACCACGATATTGATGTGGTTATTCCAATTCCAGATACGAGCCGTACTTCAGCATTAGAACTTGCAAATATTCTAGGTGTGAAGTTCCGTGAAGGTTTTATGAAAAACCGTTACATCGGTCGTACCTTCATTATGCCAGGTCAGCAACAACGAAAAAAATCAGTACGCCAGAAATTAAACCCTGTAGAACTTGAGTTTAAAGGTAAGAATGTTTTACTGGTTGATGACTCAATTGTTCGTGGTACAACCTGTAACGAAATCATCCAGATGGCACGTGATTCTGGTGCGAAAAAAGTATACTTTGCTTCAGCTGCGCCTCAGGTTATGTATCCAAACGTTTATGGTATTGATATGCCTGCTAAAACTGAGCTAATTGCTTCAGAACGCAGTGTAGAAGAGATTCAGGAAATTATTGGTGCGGATCGTTTGGTTTTCCAAGAGTTGGAAGATTTGAAAAATGCTGTACGTACTAGCAAAGTACCTGATCTAACTGAGTTTGATTGCTCTGTATTTGATGGAATCTATGTCACAGGCGATATTGATGGTGCCTATCTAGATAATTTGGAGCAGAAGCGTAATGATTCTGCTAAAAAGAAAAAAGATGGTTACATTGATGTTAATGTTGACGCAGCTTCTGTTGATTTAACCGGCATTAAAGAAGAATAGAAATAGCTGAAAAAAGCGGGTGTTTCCCGCTTTTTTCTTTTATGATGAAAACTAACAATGTAATTGGGAATATTTACATTGAAAGAAGTAAGCCACTATCTAATCGAAAATAAGAATATGGCATGGTCCATCACTATGTGTTTGGTTGCTGTGTTGCTTACCATTTTTATCTTAAATTTAATTTTAGGTTTACTCGTCCATTTTTTTGATTATAGCCAGCCCATTTGGTGGCACACTTTAAGTCCTTATTTTGTCGCGCTATTACTTTTTATTATGGTTTGGTCGGTAGTTACTGAGCTTTATATATTACGTAAAGGTGGACATTCTTTAGCAAAACAACTTAAAGCACGCCGTTTGGTAAAAGAAGAAAGTACTCCTGAAGAACTTGAAGCATTAAAAATTACTGAATATTTAGCGCAAAATTTTTCACTTAAAGTACCAACTTTATATGTTTTACCTGATGAAGTAGGTGTGAATGCGCTTACAGCAGGTTTTCACCCTAAAGATATTGTGATTATTTTGACGTGGGGTGCTCTACAAAATCTAGATAAACTTGAACTGTATGGTTTATTGGGCCATGAGTTTAACCAGATTTTATCGGGTGAAGCTGTTGAGAATACTAAATTAAAGATTTTATATAGTGGACTAACAACGTTTAGTCAGTGGGGCAGTAAATTAGCAAAACAAGGTTTTAAACGCTATAGCCCGGGTTATAAACATAAATTTGAAACCGTGTTTGTTGCGGTGGGTGGCGTCATTTGGTTGGCTGGAAGCCTAGGCGTACTGATTACTCGATTTATTAAATATTTAACCTTAAGTGGTCGTACATTTCGTAATGACCAAAAAACGGTACGATTATTAAAAAATAGTGCCAATACTCAGACTTTGCTGCGTATTTATGTCCACCATTCTGGTTCACAAATTCATAGTGCTTATTCTGAGTCAATTGCGCATATGTGTTTTGCTAACTCTCTTAGCCCACAAAGCTGGATGAATATTCACCCGAGCATTCGTGCGCGGATTTATGAATTAAACCCAAGTTTGCTACAAGATTTACAATTAGAAAACTTAAAAAAACTCCGTAATCGTCCGTTATTTAGTTTATTTCATTTTTTAGAGGAATCTGAGAAAGAAATTTATGTACCGTGGTCATCTCCACAGCCTCTGCCATTATTAAGATTGTCACCGATTAGTTTTGCATTAAATGATGCTATTAAACCTCTTAGTAGTGATGTCCGTCGAAATAAAAAGCGTCCTGAGCTCATTCAGCGTGCGCTACAAACTGCTACGGGTTCACGTGAGGTAATGGTCGCTATTTTGATGATTCGTCAATATCGAGAATTTATTCCTAAAGATGCACCAGTTAGCCATGCCATTATTGATGCCTTATTAAATCTTGATGGTCGTATTCATATTCAGATATTTCATGATGCTTGTAAAAACATTGGACATATGCCAGCAAGCATTGCACGGCAATTTCTAACAAAACTAGCGCTCATTATTCAAGAAGATGGCGAAATTGGTTTGCTAGATGCACTTTTGTTGGAGCGGGTTAAATATGAATTGAATTTGATGCCGTTACATTTGCCAACAGCACTTGAAGAAGTCAAACCTCAAATTGTTCGTTTGATTGATGCTTTGCTTCATGTTCAGCAAATTAATAGTCCAAATCAGTTAGAAGTACGTGAACGTATTTTGCGTTCGCTACTCAATCCAGATGAAATGTATGTCTATGATGAGATTTCAGATGAGCCTTTGGATTTGGCCGAAATTTTAAATGATATTGCGGGATTATTATTGCGTGACCGTCTTAGTATTCTGGCGATTGCAGAAATGTGCTTATGGAGCGATCGTATTATCACGCAAGATGAATTAGATGTACTTGAACTGCTTTATTGGCGTTTTGGCTTTGAGACAGAAGAAATTGTTGATCAAATGCAAAAAAGAAATAGTCTTATGATTATTTAAAAGACATCTACGATTATAAAAACAGCTGAACGAAATAAAACACTGAAAAAAAAACTGAAGCCCGTTAGAATGTAGATTGAGTAGAGGTATTGATTCAAACATGATTGGGCAGCAAAGAAATATACTGGCAACTTTAGGAATTGATTTATGGGTTCCTAAGACACAGGTGTGCCAAAAAAATAATGCTCAAAGCCTTTGGCGAGATCATGTGGTTGAAGAACCTGAACCGATTATATTGCCTTCTGTAGAACCCATAGTTGTTGAGCAGCCCACAAAGCCACAAATCAACGATATTCCAAAAGTTGAACCTAAAATTGTGGCACCAGTTTCAATACCGGTTCCACCCGTTATCGTGCCTCACAATGAGGTACAAGCCCCTATCATTAAGATTGCAGCATTTGAGTTGCAAGCTTTTTCTCTTGAAAAATGTGTTATTTTTTTAGATGTTACCAATTTAAATAAAGAAGAAAAACAGCTTTGGAGTAACATACAAAAAGCAAAAATAGGGCAATATGCTGAATTAAAATGGCCTTTTCCTTTAGCTACTTATCAAGATCAGCGGGGTGCGGGTTCATATATACAAGGCTTTTTAGATGCTGTCGCAGCAGAGAAGAAGATATTGTGCCTTGGTGACTGTTCTTATATTCAACACGCCAATATTATTCATTTGGCAAGTTTAAAAGAAATGCTGGAGAAACCACTCCTTAAAAAAAGGTTATGGAAATTAATGCAAGATAACAACGAGTAGTAGGGATTTACATGAAAAAAGTTGTAGTTTTTAGTCAAATTGATGAAGAAATTTTGTCTCGATTACAACAGGATTATCATGTTGTAGTTCTTAACCCTAAATTGGGTGATATTAATGAACAAATACGACAGCACGTTGTAGATGCTGATGGAATGATTGGTGCAGGCCGGTTACTGAATGAACATAACCTTGCGCCAGCTCAAAAACTAAAAATTATTTCATCTGTAACGGTGGGCTATGACAATTATGATCTGGCTTATTTAAATCAAAGAAAAATCTGGTTAGCGAATACACCACATGTTTTAACGGAAACAACAGCTGATCTTGCTTTTACATTATTACTAAGTGCTGCTAGAAAAGTTCCTTTTCTTGATCATTGGACTAAACAAGGTGAATGGAAAAGAACTGTAGGACCTCAGCAGTTCGGTTTAGATGTTTTTGGAAAGACATTGGGTATTATTGGACTTGGTAATATTGGTGCTGCAATTGCACGTCGTGGTTTTTATGGATTTAACATGAATATTGTTTACCATAATCGTCGTGAAAAGCCTGAATTAGCTGAACCATTAAATGCTAAATATCTTAGTTTAGATCAATTACTACAGCAGTCTGATTTTGTAGTAACCGCAGTTGATTTAAATAATGAATCGAAAGCCTTAATGGGTAAAGCTCAGTTTGAGCTTATGCAAAAACATGCTATTTTTATTAATATTGCGCGTGGTTCAGTCGTTGATGAGCAAGCTTTAATTGAAGCTTTGCAGCAAAATCAGATCTTTGCCGCTGGCTTAGATGTGTATGAAAAAGAACCTTTACAAGATTCAGAACTTTTTAAATTACCCAACGTAGTCACGTTACCTCATGTAGGTTCAGCTACTGCTGAAACCCGTAAAAAAATGGCGAATCTTGCCTATAAAAATTTGGTTGAAGCTTTAGAAGACAAAACACCTAGATATCTGGTAAACCAAAATTTTATATAAGTGATGAATAACACTTCATTGCAAAACTAGTCGATTTCGAGTGATATAGTAAAAGTCTATTGATTGAAAATCTTTTTTAGAGTTTACATCAGTAGACTTTTTTATGGTTTGATTTTAATAGAGAAAAACTTTTGAGATTTTTGCCAGTTATTTTAAGTGCGACTTTTATAGCAAATGCTGCGTATGCACAGTCTTTCGACCCTCAATCATCTGCAAATCAGGTGGAAATTCCAAATATTGGAAGTGGGATAGGCTTGCTTGATCAACAAAAAGACTTATGGATTGCGGAAAAAGCATATAGAGAAATTCATAAACAATTACCCGTTATGAATGATTTTTGGTTGCAAGACCAACTAGATGGTTTGTTCTCGAGAACTTCCCAAGCTGCTAAACTTGAAAATGTAGTAGGTGCTATATTGGTTAGGGATAAGCAAATTAATGCATTTGCAGTTCAGGGGGGGATATTTGTTCTTAACTCAGGCCTAATTCAAGCAGTAACATCTCAAGATGAGTTGGCAAGTGTGATTTCGCACGAAGTTGCACATGTGACTTTAAAACATCATATAAGGACAAAAGAGCAATTTAAAGGACAGGCGATGCTTGCTTTGGCGGGTATTTTAATTGGATCAGCAGTATTAGCAGAAACTAAACAAGAAGAAGTTGGTCAATTTATTATTTTTGGAACACAAGCTGCGACTATAAATAATCAACTAAAATATAGTCGGGAGCAAGAAAGTGAAGCGGATCGTATAGGAATGAATTACCTTGCATCGGCTGGATACAATCCTTTAAGTATGGCTGATTTTTTTGAGATATTATTACGTTCGCAGCCCAAAGCGAGTATTTTTCCTGAGTTTTGGTTAACACATCCTTTAACTGAGAAGCGTGTTAGTGAAGCTTATTTACGCGCTAATCAACTTCCAAAGGTGAAATCAAAAATTTTTGATCTCGATTTCGAGATATTAAAATTATATACACTAGTGATTTCAGACCAAACAACAGAAATTCAATTACAGACTTTAGCTAATCAAAAAAATACAGCAGCACAACTTGCGCTTAGTAAGTTTTATTTACAGCATGGCGATTATAATTTAGCTCAGATAAATCTAGATTTAGTAAAAGCAAAATTGAAATATCATGTGTTAGTTCCACTTATTCAAACAGATATTTATCTAGGGCAAAACAAGCTTGATCAAGCCTATTCTTCAATTGCTTCTACACAAATGACTATGCCTGAAAATAGAGCTTTTAGTTATAAATTGGCTGAAGTTTTGCTACGGCAAGGTAAATCTGCACAAGTTCAAACGCTTGTTCAACGATTTATTAATAAAAACCCAAGAGATATACAAGGTTGGCAATTTTTACAGCAAGCTGCTAATTTGGACAAGGCAGGATCGTTAAGGGCAGTCAACGTTTTGCGCTATCGAGCAGAAGCTGAATATTGGTCGGGGAGTGAAGAAAATGCAATTAAATCGATGTTGCATGCTCAGCGATTAGCAAAAGACAATCAAGCCATGTCGGCTAGAATAGACAGTAGATTAAAGCAAATGCAAGATGAGCTAAGAATGAAAATTTGAAGATAAATCTTTCAAAATTTTCAGATATGCAAATATTCGCAAACTAAAAGGAATTTGGTTTGAAGGAATATAAAATTTAAGAGAAGAAATTAAGCTAATTTAGCTTTAATTTTTGCTGAAACGATAGAAGGATCGGCACGCCCGGCTATGATCGGACGTAGAGAATTCATCACCTTACCCATATCTTTCATGCTAGTTGCTTCTTGAGCAGAAATCGTTTGCTCAATGAGAGAATCAAGCTCTTCCTCAGTCATAGCTTCTGGTAGAAACTGGGATAAAATCTCAGCTTCGGCTTGTTCTTTACTAGCTAAATCATCACGACCAGCACCTTCAAAGGCTTTGATCGATTCTTTACGTTGTTTAATTTGCTTTTCAATGACCGCAAGAACCTGAGCGTCGCCAAGCTCTATGCGTTCATCGACTTCGATTTGCTTAATTGCTGCTTGTAGACTACGCAAAACCGTCACTGTTGCCATATCTTTGGCACGCATAGAAGTTTTTAATGCATCAGTAATTTGGTTTTTTAAAGTAGTCATAATTCAGCAGTCAATCACAAATTAATTAGTAAAGGCGAGTAGTACGTACAGATTCGCGAGCCAATTTCTTTTGGTAGCGTTTAACTGCAGCAGCTTTTTTGCGCTTACGTTCTTGAGTTGGTTTTTCGTAGAATTCGCGTTTACGAACGTCAGCTAAAACACCAGCTTTTTCGCATGAACGTTTGAAACGACGGATAGCTACGTCAACTGGTTCGCCTTCTTTCAACTTAACTTGTGGCATGTAAAATCCTCTAGATTATGGATAAGATCAAGCACACTATTGTGCCGGATCACAAGTGAAGGTCAGTATTTTACTCATTTACAACTCATATCACAAGTCTATAATAGCGATTGCAATATTTTGACTCATATAAAAGGCAGTTTTGATGATTGTTTTAGGCTTGGAAACTTCTTGTGATGAAACAGGGTTGGCACTTTATGATAGCGAACTCGGCTTGCGGGGACAGGTTCTTTATAGCCAGATTAAACTTCATGCCGAATATGGTGGAGTAGTACCTGAACTTGCTTCTCGGGACCATGTTCGTAAATTAATTCCTTTAATGAATCAATTGCTTGACCAAAGCGGAATAAAAAAGCAAGAGATTGATGCGATTGCTTATACGCGTGGTCCTGGCTTAATGGGAGCTTTAATGACAGGGGCTTTATTTGGAAGAACTTTAGCTTTTTCTTTAAATAAACCTGCCATTGGTGTTCACCATATGGAGGGGCACATGTTGGCACCTCTGCTCTCAAGTCAACCACCAGAATTTCCATTTGTTGCTTTATTAGTTTCAGGTGGGCATACCCAATTAATGGCAGCCCACGGTATTGGTCAATATGAGCTTTTAGGTGAATCTATTGATGATGCAGCTGGAGAAGCCTTTGATAAAGTTGCAAAAATGATGAGTTTGCCATACCCAGGTGGTCCTAATATTGCGAAATTGGCTTTAACTGGTAATCCTTTAGCGTTTGAATTTCCGCGACCAATGCTTCACCAAGGTTTAGATTTTTCTTTTAGTGGTTTAAAAACAGCTGTTTCTGTTCAATTGAAAAAATTGAATGGTGAAAATCGAGACGCAGACATTGCAGCTTCATTCCAAGAAGCAATTGTAGATACCTTGGTAAAAAAATCAGTAAAAGCTTTAAAGCAAACTGGACTTAAGCGTCTAGTTATTGCTGGTGGAGTCAGCGCAAATTTACGATTACGTGAACAGTTGGAAACTTCATTAGCTAAAATTAAGGCACAAGTTTATTACGCAGAACCTGCTCTCTGTACTGATAATGGGGCAATGATTGCTTTTGCTGGTTATCAGCGCTTAAAAGCAGGCCAACATGATGGTTTGGCTGTAACCACAACACCACGTTGGCCAATGACTGAGTTGTCTATTCCTGAGTAAAACTATTCGTCTTCAAAGGTCTGTTGGTTTTCGACATCAATGTATTCGATATAGCCACGGCCTTGAACTTCATTACCGAAATAATTACCGGTAAATATATAACTACTTGCATAACCTCGCCCATGACCGTATCGGAGTGGGCAGTCAATTTTTGCCTGAATGTTTAAAATTATTTGTTTCGCTTCATTTCGAGCAATCCACGAAAAGTATTTCGGAAGTCGCATCTTTTGTCCAGTCGGTGAGATGTAATCATCAACTTGGTGAGAAATAATATCAAAACTGACATCTGTATAAACTTCTGCGGGTCGATCAAGATATCTAATATGCAGGGTATAAGCTGCCGTCTGTCCCGCTATATCTGCTTTGGTAAGAAGAAGTTGAGTGGTCTCATTTAAATTGATAATTTGATAAGTAAAAAAATCAAGCGGCAGTTTATAAGCATCAGGAATAAGTTTATTTGCGATGGAATGAGCACCAACTGCTCGAGCATATTCATAAGTGCAGAGTCCCTCACTTTCAATACGTTCTGCTTGGTAGGTTAAGAAGCCTTTGAACTTTGCTAATAAACTAAAATGATCATAAATCGGTGTTTTTATAAACCATGAAACATGTGAGGTGACATTAATATCAAAGTCGAAATCAAGTCCCTCATAGTGTCCATTAATATGAATTTGTGGGAATTTTTCTTGAATTGAAATTTCTTGACCTAGTTCGATTAAGCTTCCGTCTTTATTAATTTTTGTATCTTCAGGAATGATGTAAGCCTTAAGCAAAGCTTGATCAACTGCGGCTGTACTTGAAAAGAGTGTAGCTGTTTTTCGAGGATTTCCATGAATTATGTCATCATGATCAAATGCAAGAGCACCGGGTGTGCCTAATAAAATCATAATATTTAAATAGCGATGCGGCTCAGGCAAAAGTGGAAAAAAGATGCCGTAATGTGTCCAGCTATAATATTTTTCATCAACTCGGGGCTGGATGATATGAGACTGAGAAAAAGGAAGAGTTGAGTATTTTTCTGCTTTATCTATAACACCTTGCGCGAGCAATAAGCTTTGACCTAAAACTTTGCTGCCTATAGAAATTTTGGGCAATTGTTTTTTCATATATAAACCTAAATCAGGATAGGACTATCTTTGTTTTAGGTTATGAAAAACAACTGTCAAAACTAAGCGGTTTTCAGGCCAAAGCTAAGGCTTTGCGGGACATTTTGTTTAATTGTTAGACAGCTCTTTTAAGCCATTTAAACCAATCCAGTGCTTAGAAAACTGATAAGCAGCGCGTCCTGAACGTTGACCACGCATTTGGCACCAACGCAAACTTTCAGCACGAACTTCGTCATTAAAAGCCATGTTTGCTTTATGAATATAATGCTCTACGATTTCTAAATATAGACTCTGGTCCATTGGGTAAAAAGATAACCACAAACCAAAACGGTCTGATAAAGAGATCTTTTCTTCAATCGCTTCTTGTGGGTGTAATTCAGTATATTGTGGAACGTCGACTCTAGTTACAGGTGTATTCTCATGCATGAATTCTGGCAATAAATGGCGACGGTTACTGGTTGCATAAATAATAAAATTACTTGAACCAGACTGTAAGGAACCATCCAATACACTTTTTAAACTACGGTAATTTTCATCTTCAGCATTAAAAGCTAAGTCATCACAATACACGATGTATTTTTCAGGTCGGTTTTGAATGAGTTTTTGAACTTTAGGTAAATCTGCCAAGTCATCACGCTCAATTTCAATTAAACGTAATCCTTGAAGAGCATACTCAGTCAATAAAGCACGAACAATTGATGACTTTCCTGTACCACGTGAGCCAGTTAAAAGTACATCATTTGCGGGTAGGCCATTTAAAAATTGCAAAGTATTTTGAATGATTTTTTCTTTTTGACGTTCAATGCCTTTTAGGTCATCAAGATAAATATTTTTGGGTGTATAGATGGCTTTAAGTTGCTGATTTTCCCATCTAAAAGCAGGTGCATTAAAATCTGTCTCTTGTTTAGCTTCAGGTAAGACCTGCTGTAACTGATTTAATACGAGTGATAATGTTTGAACTAAATTATCTGGTAAATCAATGGTAGCCATGGTAAGTCAATCATGTTAAACAGTAATTTACTAGGATACTAACACCGAAATTAACAGGCTGACAAAAAAGTTGTTGTCTCTACAGTTTATCGGTTTTGCAATTGATTGAAATCTTCAGACCGCGCATAGTGTTGTTATGTCTATTCAGTAAAATCATCTGTGAAGATGAGGACGAAATATGTTTGAAAAAATACGCAGTGATATGAATCCGCATCAGGCCTACCGTATCAAAAAATTACAACGTCAATTAGACATGGCTGAATCTTATGAAGAGTGGAAATCTTTTGCACTAAAACTAGATGAAGAAACAGGTGTGCAAGAGTGGAAATTTGACAATAGTTCGCCTTACTTCGATGCAGAGCTCATTTCTTATAGATACACTTTACTGAAAAGATATCGTCAGCAACATCGAACGCTTGATCTTATTTATTTACTCAAGGAAGGTCTAACCTACGATATTGCAAATATTGGTCACCCTATGCTGTTTGCTGCAACGCATGTGGGAACAAAAAAGTTAATTGAAGATTATATTGAAGAAGTTAGCCAAAGCTTGGCCTATATTGCTTCAAGTGAATGTATTACTTTCCAAAGAAAAGAAAAAATTGAGTTTTTTGAAAATTGTGAAAAAGCATATGGACAACCAGCCCTTATGTTCTCGGGTGGTGCGACTTTAGGTCTTTTTCACACAGGTGTATGTAAAGCTTTAATTGAACAGGACTTAATGCCTAAAGTGCTCTCTGGCTCAAGTGCGGGGGCAATTATGACAGGCATGCTCGGAACCTCTGCCAGTGAAGATGTTCAAAATTTATTAAATGGAGAACAATTCTTTAGTGATGCTTTTCATTTTAGAAAACTTCGTGAACTCATCAAGGGAAATGGTGGAATTGCCGATGTACATTATTTGAAAAAATTCCTTGTTGAAAATTTGGGCGATCTCACGTTTGAAGAGGCTTTCAAAAAATCTGGTTTAAACATTAATGTGGCAGTTGCTCCTTATGATGCAACAGAAAACCCGCGAATCATGAATGCCATTATGACGCCTAATGTTTTAGTGTGGAGTGCGGTGTTGGCTTCATGTGCTGTACCTGTGCTATTTCCACCCGTGCGTTTAACCAGCAAACGTTATGACGGTGAACACACACCTTATATGGCAAATACAAAATGGGTAGATGGCAGTGTAAGAAATGATTTTCCGCAAGAAAGAATGGCGCGGCTTTATAATTTAAATTACACCATCGCCAGTCAGGTTAATCCACATATTGTTCCATTTATGCAAAATGATGCAGACCGCTTTCGCAAAGATGTTTTAAGTTGGCCAGAACGTATTTTAAGACGTCAAGGCAAAGTGCTATCAATGGGACTTATGGACTTTACGCGTCAAAGACTTGGTTCTATTTCTCCGATTAGGAGATTGCTCGATCATGGCTATGGTGTAATGGGGCAGCGTTATTATGGCGATGTTAATATTATTGCTAAATATGGCTTGAGTCACTATACCTATACTTTGCAAAACCCACGTCCACATTTGTTTAAACGCTTACAGCGAGAAGGGGAGCGTGCGACTTGGCCAAAAATTTCTTCGATTGAAACCCATGCTCGTATTGGCAAGACGATTCAACATTGTTTAGAAGTTTTGCGTTTTGAAGAAAAGCAACAACAGCCAGAGTCTTACTATGCTGAAGCATGATTTTGCTTCGCATATAGAGAATTTAAAAAGTGTGACAAAACCTGCGAGTGCCGCTTTAGGGCGGTATTTATGGACATGCAGCATAGATAATAAAGACTATTGGTTAAAATGTCATTTACCTGAAACAGATGTCCAAAGTGAGCAGGATTTCATTCACGAACAATTATTTTACGAAGAAATTAATCATAAAAGACCTGCGTGGCTTTTACCTCATAAATTAATCGAATTAAGTAGTATTCCTCAAATAAACCATTCTTTAGGTAAGGTTTTAATTTTACCTAATACTGATTTGTGGTTTGGTTCATTGCCTCATGAAACTGATTTGACTGATGTATACCATGCAATTTGGTTCGCGTTAGATAAGCTCGCAGAACTCCATAGATTCGGTTGGATTCATGGAGATATTAAGAAAGAGCATTTTCGAAAGTTTGAGCAAAAACCTTACTTGATTGATTTTGAGAAAGCCCGACTTTTATCGAGTACAGATTTAAGAATGGATGCAACACCACGTTATATGGCACCTGAACTGTATCAAGGTCATCACAAGAGTGTACAAAGCGATTTATACGCTTTTGGTGTTGTTCTATATGAATGGTTAACTCAAACTCGCCTAGAAGCATGGAGTTACTATGATTGGGCAGTATTGCATTGCCAAAACTTAACCATTCAATTACCTAAACAATTTATGATTTTTTATCCATTACTTTCGGGTTTATTGCAAAAAAAACAACAAAATCGATTCTCAAATGCTGCTGAAGCGATAAATTGTTTAAAAGCAGTTTCAATCTGATAAAAATCATTGGTCTAGTTTCTGTATACAAATTACACGGTCAGTTTTTTTTAGAAAAAAAACACTTGTCACTGTTAGATCTTATCGCTAATATACACAGCCATCGGGGGCGTGGCGAAATTGGTAGACGCACTGGATTTAGGTTCCAGCGCCGCAAGGTGTAAGAGTTCGAGTCTCTTCGCCCCCACCACTTTAAGTTAAACTTAAAGTTTAATGTAGATGTTAAGTCATCTATATTTTGGAAGAGGATTGGTGTAATGGTAGCATGACGGTCTCCAAAACCGTTCGTCAAGGTTCGAGTCCTTGATCCTCTGCCACATTTATTTTAAATAAATGTCCCAGATGGGGGCGTGGCGAAATTGGTAGACGCACTGGATTTAGGTTCCAGCGCCGCAAGGTGTAAGAGTTCGAGTCTCTTCGCCCCCACCACTAAAAGAAGCAAGACGATGTTCTTGCTTTTTTTATGATTAAATTATTAATTGTTTAATCATAAATATAGAGGATTGGTGTAATGGTAGCATGACGGTCTCCAAAACCGTTCGTCAAGGTTCGAGTCCTTGATCCTCTGCCAATGATTTAAAAAAGAAGCTCCTCTTTAGGAGTTTTTTTATTGCCTGAATTTTTTAAAGCTCAAATTATTTCATCTCTTTGTTTATATTTTATCCTGTCATTTGATTAAGTTATAACCATTCATTCTTCTGCTCACTGATATTTTATCTAATCAGATGTAAGTTGTTGGTTAAGTAGGGAATATACTAAGTTTTTAGTTGTCTTGTTAAGTTATTGTTTTTCGGTTTTTTATTATAATTTATAAAATTTTTTTCATAAAAAGCTTGAATAGAAATTTATTTCAGGTATCATGCTCTTAACTAGAAAAAAGTCTTGTTAGTAAATCTTCTTTAAAGTATCGTAGTTTTAGTCATAATCCTTCGTTTTTTAAGATCTTAACTCAATTTGTTATTCTTTTTTCAAAGTTATGTTAGTGTCATTGTTAAATGATGCTAAAATATTAGAAATCAGTAGGATATATCATGTCTAATACAGTAAGCGGTACAGTAAAATGGTTTAACGAAACTAAAGGTTTCGGTTTCATTCAACAAGACAACGGTCCAGATGTGTTTGCTCACTTCAAAGAGATCTCTGGTTCAGGTTTCAAAACTTTGCACGAAGGTCAACGTGTAACGTTTACCGTTACTCAAGGGCAAAAAGGCCCAAATGCTGTAAATATTATTCCACAATAATATTTCAGTAAGAAAAAAAGCACTATTTAGTGCTTTTTTTTATTTTAGTCTTAAAAGAAATTCTATTTTCGTTTAAGCGCTATAAAAGCCCTCTATAAGAGGGCTTTTTGTTTTTATATCTAATCGTTTGTAAGTCTAATAAGTTTTCGTACTCACTCATTGGTTGTTTGTATAAAGCATAGATTTAATGTAGATGTGAAATATAAATTATCAGGAATAGATATGTGTTAGATTGAAAAATCTTTAGATAAGAAATTTTATATTTCACGGAATTGTTAATGAACGTTCGACTGTGTTATGCCAGCCAACGAAATGAAAAAAATGAAGATTTATTGCAAGATTTACGTGATATCCTAACAGAAGCTAGAAATTTCAACGATTTGAATCAAATTTGTGGTGTGCTCTATTATGCTGATAATTCTTTCTTTCAATGCCTAGAAGGTGAACAAGAGTTAGTTGAGCGATTATTTGAAAAAATTAAAAATGATCAAAGACATTACAATGTTAAATGGCTATGTACATATTCCATTGAAAAGAACTCTTTTCAGCGTTGGTCAATGAAATATGTACAGCGTAATACAAATATTGAATCTTTCTTTTTAAGTATGGGGGAAACTAGTTTTAATCCCATTCGTCTTGATGAGCAAAATTTAAAAATTTTCTTAAATGAATTATCAATTGCTGAGCAAAGCAAAATTCATACAGTTAAGAAAGTAGGTATGGTTAAGCGTGGGGTGAACCCTTTTTAACCATCACATCAATATGGATGGTCTTGAGTTTAGGAATTATGTTAGTCATAACAAGATAGACAATGACTGAACTTGCGAGCATCCATATCACTTCTAAGCTTTGGCTAATCACAAACATTGCCCAGTAAAAAAAGCTAAATAAGGCAAGACATAGTCCGCTACCTTTGAAATACCAAGTGATAAATATTCCAAAAAGTGCCGAAGAGAGAAGAAGGTTAGTCGTCTCGTTCATTCCTAGGTGGTTAAAGAAAATAATCAGTAAGCATAAAGCTAACATTGATAGTAAATATACAAATATATTTTTTGCAATAAACATTTTCTATACCCTATCTGATGATTAAAAAAATATCTTTC